>NZ_JBHWGD010000313.1:0-1001 GCF_042733235.1 Kitasatospora sp. NPDC059722 | reverse complement strand
GTCCTGGAGCCGGTGGCCGCCGTCGCCGCCGACGAGCCGATCGCGATCGTCGCGATGGCCTGCCGCTTCCCCGGCGGCGTCGAGTCGCCGGAGGACCTCTGGCGGCTGCTCGCCGAGGGCCGAGACGCGGTGGGCCCGTTCCCGGCCGACCGGGGCTGGGACACCGACCGCCTGCACCACCCGGACCCGGACCACGAGGGCACCAGCTACGTCGCCGAGGGCGCCTTCCTCACCGCCCCGGCCGACTTCGACGCCGCCTTCTTCGGCATCTCCCCGCGCGAGGCGCTCGCGATGGACCCGCAGCAGCGGCTCCTGCTGGAGACGGTCTGGGAGGCCGTCGAGCGCTCCGGCATCGACCCCGGCGCCCTGCACGGCTCGCGGACGGGCGTGTTCGTCGGCTCCAACTTCCAGGACTACCACCTGCTGCTGGACCCGGCCCGGGAGGGCGTCGCCGGGCACGTGATGACGGGCAACGCCGCCAGCGTGATCTCGGGCCGCGTCGCCTACACGCTCGGCCTGGAGGGCCCGGCGGTGACGGTCGACACCGCCTGCTCCTCCTCGCTGGTCGCCCTGCACCTCGCCGTCCAGTCGCTGCGCCGCGGCGAGTGCACGCTCGCGCTCGCGGGCGGCGTGACGGTGATGTCGAGCCCGCAGATGTTCACCGAGTTCTCCCGGCAGGGCGGTCTCGCCGCCGACGGCCGGTGCAAGCCCTTCGCGGCGGCGGCCGACGGCACCGCGTGGAGCGAGGGCGCCGCCGTCCTCCTGGTCGAGCGGCTCTCGGACGCGCGGCGCCACGGGCACCCGGTGCTGGCCGTTGTGCGGGGCTCGGCCGTCAACCAGGACGGTGCGTCGAACGGGCTGACGGCGCCCAACGGCCCGTCGCAGCAGCGGGTGATCCGGGCCGCGCTGGCCGACGCCGGTCTGACGCCCGCCGAGGTGGACGCCGTCGAGGCGCACGGCACCGGCACCCGCCTCGGCGACCCGATCGAGGCCCAGGCCCT
>NZ_JBHWGD010000312.1:267-1032 GCF_042733235.1 Kitasatospora sp. NPDC059722 | reverse complement strand
CGCCAGAGCCGGGCGAAGTGGTCGAGTGCGGCGGGTTCGGCGGGCAGCAGCGCGGCGGGCAGGCGGCAGACGAGCAGTCCGCTCTCGGCGGCGGCGCGGGCGGCGACGAGCCGCTTGCCGGGGGCGTCGGCGCCGACGAGCTGGACGACGGGTGCGCCGGGCCGCCGCCAGGTGCGGGCGATCTCGTCGGCGACGGCCTGCTGGGAGGGCGGCAGGTCGGCGGGGGAGCCGGGGCGGAAGCGCTCGACGAGCGGGGTGAGGCGGTCGTCGAGGTCGTTCAGGCCCTTGAGGTGGTTGACGACCCGCTCGTCCGCGCGCAGGACGCTGCCGACCAGGCTCTGTCCGGGCGGGCGGGCGATCTCGACCAACTGCCAGTAGCGCAGGCCGCCTTGCGGAGAGACGACGTCCCACGCGGGGTCGGGGAGGACGGCGAGGGCGAGGCCGAAGGTGGGGTGGGTGAGCCGTTCGTCGCCCTGGGCGAGCGCGTAGAGGCGGGTGATGGAGGGGTCCAGTTCGACGGCCGCGCACAGGAACAGGGTGTCGCGCTCGAAGCGGGTGAGGCCGAGGCGGCCGGCGAGTTCGGCGAGGGGTGGGGTGGCGACGGCCTCGGCGTCGCTGATCTTCATTGCGGCCGACGAGAGTTGACGGTCGGTCACTTTCGTCACGGCCGGAGTGGCCGCGGGGGGGGCGGGCCCCCCGCGGCGGGGGGGGGGGCGGCGCGCCGGCCGGCGCCCCGCGGCCCCGGGGCCCACCCCCCCCCCGCCA
>NZ_JBHWGD010000312.1:0-257 GCF_042733235.1 Kitasatospora sp. NPDC059722 | reverse complement strand
GGCGGACCCGCGGGATGGGCGGGGGTTCCGTCCGCGCCGGACCGTCCGCGATCGCCCGGTGCAGCAGCAGCCGCAACCACGCGAGCGACGCGGCGAGGAACCGGCCGTTGGCGGCTTCCTTCTCCTCACCCGTCCCGCCGCTCACAGGACCGTCACCGCCTGGCTCGGGTCGAACACCGGCCGGGTGCCCGAGCGGTCGACCAGGAGGCTGTCCACGCCCGCGACCCGCAACCGCACCAGGTGCCGCCCGGGGACCG
>NZ_JBHWGD010000311.1:0-1041 GCF_042733235.1 Kitasatospora sp. NPDC059722 | reverse complement strand
GTGGTGACCGGCGTCGTGGTCAGCCCGGACGGCAGCAGGGCGTACGTCACGGCCGACGGCAAGCTCAAGGTGGTCGACACCGCGGCCGGCGCCGTCACCGCCGAGATCCCCCTGGGCGGCCTCGACTACACCTCCGACAAATCGGCGATCAGCCCCGACGGCACCCGGGTGTACGCGGTCAGCGGCCTCGTCCTGTACGTCGTCGACACCACGACGAACACCGTCGTCGCCACCGTCCCCCTGCCCCCGGAGATCCGGCCGGACACCTGGAAGGACGGCGGCGCCTTCCAGGTCGCGATCGGCACGGACGGCGGCACGGTCCTCGTCGCCCAGGACGGGCCGAGCGGGTACCTGCGGCCGGGGCAGCCGCCGACCCGGACGCCCGGCCGGGTGCTCACCTTCTCCACCGCGCAGAGCGCGTTCACCGGCGAGGTGCCGATGCCCGACGGCTACGTGCGCCGGATCGCCGTCCGGCCCGGCGGCACCGACGCCTACGTCAGCTCCGGCACCAGCCTCGTGCACCTGGACCTCTCGGCCGGCACCCCGACCGCCGTCGGCACCGTGGCGAACCTCCCGGCCCAGGTGATCTACGCGACCTACACCAAGGACGGCACCCACCTGATCGTCACCGACAGCGACCCCGGCGACCCCCGCCTGGCCCACCCCGTCGACACCGACAGCGACACCGCGACGGCCCCGGTCACGCTCACGCCCGACTTCTCCACCGGCGGCGCGCCGTCCACCACCCCGGCCGGCGGCCTCCTGCGCCGCGCCGCGTACGACCAGACCACGAAGCGGCTCTCCCTGGTGGCCTTCGACTCCACCGCCGACTACGCCGCCGTGCCCGGCGAGACGCTCCCCACCGACGCCGACTTCAGCTACGGAATGACCGTCAGCTCCGACAACCACACCGTCTACCTGCTGGCCCACCGCCCCGGAGTGCAGGGCGTCTTCCTGGAGATCCTCCCCCGCTGAACAACCCCCAGCCGAGAACCCGCACCACATCCGACGGGACGCCGTCGCGAGGCACCTCCTCCCCGC
>NZ_JBHWGD010000310.1:0-1047 GCF_042733235.1 Kitasatospora sp. NPDC059722 | reverse complement strand
AGGGCCTGGGCCTCGATCGGGTCGCCGAGGCGGGTGCCGGTGCCGTGCGCCTCGACGGCGTCGACCTCGGCGGGCGTCAGACCGGCGTCGGCCAGGGCGGCCCGGATCACCCGCTGCTGCGCCGGGCCGTTGGGGGCGCTGAGCCCGTTGCTGGCGCCGTCCTGGTTGACGGCGGAGCCGCGCACGACGGCCAGCACCGGGTGCCCGTTGCGCCGGGCGTCCGAGAGCCGCTCGACGAGCAGCACGCCGACGCCCTCGGAGAAGCCGGTGCCGTCGGCGGCGTCGGCGAAGGGCTTGCAGCGCCCGTCGAGGGCCAGGCCGCGCTGGCGGGCGAAGTCGACCGGGATCATCGGCGTCGACATCACGGTGACGCCGCCCGCGAGGGCGAGCGTGCACTCGCCGCCGCGCAGCGCCCGGACGGCCAGGTGGAGCGCCACGAGGGACGACGAGCAGGCCGTGTCGACGGTGACGGCCGGGCCCTCCAGGCCGAGCGTGTAGGCGACGCGGCCGGAGATCACGCTCGCCGCGTTGCCGGTGCTGACGTACGGCGCGGCCTCATCGGGGATGCGGGCGACCCGGTCGAGGTAGTCGCTGGACGACAGGCCGGCGAACACGCCGGTGCGGCTTCCGCGCAGCGTGCCGGGGTCGATGCCGGCGCGTTCGAGGGCCTCCCACGAGGTCTCCAGGAGGAGCCGCTGCTGCGGGTCCATCGCGAGGGCCTCGTTGGGGCTGACGCCGAAGAAGGCGGCGTCGAAGCCGGCGGCGTCGGCGAGGAAGCCGCCCTCGCGGGTGCGGGAGGAGTCGGGGTGGTCGGGGATGCCGTCGTAGAGGCGGTCGAGGTCCCAGCCGCGGTCGGCGGGGAAGGGGGCGATGGCGTCGGTGCCGGCGGACAGCAGGGTCCACAGGTCGTCGGGGGTCGCGACGCCGCCGGGGAAGCGGCAGGCCATGCCGACGATCGCGATCGGCTCGTCGGCCGCCTGGAGCGCGACGCCGGTCGCGGGCGCCGCGGCGGTGGCGGTGAGGCCGTCGGCCAGGTGCCCGGCGAGC
>NZ_JBHWGD010000309.1:0-1055 GCF_042733235.1 Kitasatospora sp. NPDC059722 | reverse complement strand
GTGTAGGCGAGCCCGTCGAGGACGGCCCGGAAGCCGTCCAGCATCGGCTCCATCAGCGGGGAGTGGAAGGCGTGCGAGACGCGCAGGCGCGTGGTCCGCCGGTCGGCGAAGTGCGCCTCGATCGCGGCGACGCCCTCGGCAGCGCCCGACACGACCACGGACGTCGGACCGTTCACCGCCGCGATGGAAACGAACTCGTCCAGCAGCGGCAGGACTTCGTCCTCCGAAGCCTCCACGGCGAGCATCGCTCCGCCCTCCGGGAGCGCCTGCATCAGCCGGCCGCGCGCAGCCACCAGGGCGCACGCGTCCTCCAGCGAGAACACCCCGGCCACATACGCGGCCGCCACCTCACCGATCGAGTGCCCGGCCACGAACTCCGGCCGCACGCCGAGCGATTCGACGAGCCGGAACAGCGCCACCTCGACCGCGAACAGCCCGGCCTGGGCGTACTCCGTCCGGTTCACCGGCTCCGCGTCGTCGCCCCACACCACGTCGCGCAGCGGCCGGTCCAGCAGTTGGTCCAGCCGTGCGCAGACGCCGTCGAAGGCCTCGGCGAACACCGGGAAACGGGCGTACAGCTCCCGTCCCATGCCGAGCCGCTGCGAACCCTGACCGGAGAAGAGGAACGCCGTCGAGCGCTCTCCCGCCACCCCGCGCGCGACCTCCGCACCGTCCAGCAGCACCGCCCGGTGCCCGAGGAGCGCACGCCCGGCGGCCAGCGAGTGGGCGACGTCCAGCGCGGACGGCCCGTCCACGTCGGCGAGGCGCGCGAGCGAAGCGTCCAGCGCGGCCTCGGACTTGGCCGAGACCACCCACGGCGCCGCGCCCACGGCCGACACCGAACCGGCTGCCTCAGGAACGGCAGGCGCCTGCTCCAGCAGGACGTGCGCGTTGGTGCCGCTGACGCCGAAGGCGGAGACGCCGGCCCGGCGCGGGCGGCCGGTGGCCGGCCAGTCGCGGGCGGCCGTCAGGAGCTCCACGGCGCCGGCCGTCCAGTCGACGTGCCGGGAGGGCGCGTCGACGTGCAGCGACTTCGGCAGTTCCCCGTGCTGCAT
>NZ_JBHWGD010000308.1:0-1058 GCF_042733235.1 Kitasatospora sp. NPDC059722 | reverse complement strand
CTCCGGGCGGCGGGCGGCGAGGAGGCCGCGGCGGCGGTCGCCCGGGCCGCGGCGGGGGAGGAGGAACCCACGGCGCCCGGCCTGCTGGACCGGCTGCGCGCGATGGTCGGCCTCGCGGCGGCCAAGGAACAGGTCGAGGACCTCGTCAACCTCACCCGCCAGACCCGCCGCCGCATCGAGGCCGGCCTCCCGGCGGCCACCATCAGCCACCACCTCGTCTTCTCCGGCCCGCCCGGCACCGGCAAGACCACCGTCGCCCGCCTCTACGGCGAACTCCTCGCCGAACTGGACGTGCTGCCCGGCGGCCAGCTCATCGAGACCGCCCGCGCCGACCTCGTCGGCCGGTACATCGGCCACACCGCCCAGCTGACCCGTGACGCCTTCGAACGCGCCCGCGGCGGCGTGCTCTTCATCGACGAGGCGTACACGCTGACGCCCCGGCACGGCGGGGGCGGCGACTTCGGCCAGGAGGCCGTGGACACCCTGATGAAGCTCATGGAGGACCACCGCGACGAGGTCGTCGTCATCGTCGCCGGCTACCAGGAGGAAATGCGCGGCTTCCTCGCCTCCAACCCCGGTCTGGCGTCGCGCTTCTCCCGCGAGATCACCTTCGACCACTACTCGGACGACGAACTCATCACCATCGTCCGCCTCCAGGCCGAGGCCGCCGGCTACACCTGCACCCCGGACACCCTGACGGCCCTGAGCACCCTCTTCCGCGCCGTCCCGCGCGACAACTCCTTCGGCAACGGCCGCTTCGCGCGGCAGGTGCTGGAGGCGATGATCACGCGTCAGGCGGGCCGCCTGTCCCGCCTGGACATCGGGGACCTGGACGAACTCAGCCTCCTGCTGCCCCAGGACATCCCGGCCGAGCGCATCGGCAGCTTCGCGTGAGCCGGGTGACGGGGGCGGTGGCAGGAGCGGCGGCGGTCCGTTCGGCCGACCGGGCCCCACGGGCCCCCCCCCCCGCTCCCGCCGCCGGCAGCGCTTCGCTCTGCGACCAGCTGCCCTCGGTCGCGGCGGGGCTGGGTGTCGAGGGCTTCTCGGCGACGCTGCCG
>NZ_JBHWGD010000307.1:0-1059 GCF_042733235.1 Kitasatospora sp. NPDC059722 | reverse complement strand
GACCCATGGCCCTGGGGAGTCACGTCATGCGCACGTCCGTTATCACCCGCTTTGCGAAGAACACCCGCTCGCTCTCCACCCGCCGCACCCTCGCCGCCCTCGCCACCACCGCCGTCCTCGCCGGCGGCATCCAGATCCTCACCACCGACACCGCCTGGGCCTGCTCCGGCCCCTACCAGGGCCCCGGCACCACCATCTCGGCCGACGCTCGGGCGCGGCACCACGCGAACCCCCTGGACGCCGACATCATCGAGCCGAACCCGACCTCGCTGACCGCCGGTTCGAGCATCGAGTTCGGCGTGAAGCTGCTCAACCTCAGCGGAGCCGACTACGACAACGCCGCGTTCGGCCTCACCCTGAAGGACGACAGCGGCGCGAACCGCCTCCGCACCGGGGACGTGACCATCGAGGCGATGATCGACGGCACCTGGACGAAGCTCGGCATCGACGACGGATGCGGCGGCGAGGCCGTCCGGGTCGACACCGGGTCGTTGGGCCAGCACCTGGCCGACGGCCGGACGGCTCGGGTGATGTTCCGGTTGCACCTGGCCGCCAGTGCCCCGAAGGACCTCACCATGCTCTCGGTCACCGCCTCGCCCTGGGCGGAGGCCGGACCCGCCAGCAAGCCCGTGGGCGTGGGCATCAGGGTCCTCCACGCCAACGGCGAGGCCAAGCCCGCCGGCAAGCCCACCGTCACGGCGAAGCCGAGCGCCCCGGCCAAGCCCGCGCCCGGCAAGCCCGCCGCGGACGAGACCAAGACCGCCGCCCCGGCCGCTCCGGCCGCCGAGGCGCCCAAGTCCCCCGCCGCCGCGCCGACTTCCGCCCCGGCCACCACCGCCCCGGACGGCGCCACCGAGCTCGCACACACCGGTTCCTCCTCCACCAACGGCTTCCTCGCCCTGTCCGCCGCCGCGCTGCTCGCACTCGGCGCGGGCGTCCTGATCGCCGTCCGTCGCCTCCGGCCCCAGCGGTAACCAACGGACGGACACCACGAAGGGGCCTTCCTCCACACGGCGGTGTGGAGGAAGGCCCCATGGTCTATCGCGACCAGGCGTCGGC
>NZ_JBHWGD010000306.1:0-1077 GCF_042733235.1 Kitasatospora sp. NPDC059722 | reverse complement strand
ACCCGGCCGAGGGACTGCCAGCCGCCGGAACCGGCCGGGTCGCCGCCGTGGTTGAGCCACACGTTGACCGAACCGTCGTCCTCGATGGTGACGTAGTCGGGCTTGCCGTCGCCGTCGAAGTCGGCCCAGCGCACCCGGCCGCTGTCCCCGGCCTCGGTGCCGGCGCGCGGGACGGCGGGGCGCGGCGCCCAGCCGTCGGCGACGACGCGGTCGAGGGCGGTGTGGAAGACCTGGGCCATCTTGCGGTAGCCGTCGTCGTTGGGGTGCAGCTGGTCGGGCAGGTCGTGGGCGGCGTCGAGGTCGGCCGGGTCCACGTAGCGCACGTGCCGGCCGGCCCGCTGCCGGTCGGCCTCCAGGGCGGCGATCGTGCGGTTGAACTCGGCGGTCTGCTGTTCGAGCCCGGGCGTGGCGGTGAGCAGGCCCTGGATGACGACGGTCACCCGCGGCTTGTCGGTGTAGATGCGGTCGACGAGCTCGGACAGCGCGGTGGCGGCCGTGACCGGGTCGGTCTTGTCGAACTTGACGTCGTTGATCCCCAGGTGCAGCAGGACGACGTCCGGGTCGGCCGCGGTCAGCCACTGGTCGATGCCGGCGCGGATCTGCCGGATCTTGTAGCCGCTGTGGCCCTCGTTGTCCGGGTCCACCTGGGTGCCGGACGAGTTCGAGCCCACCATGTCGATGGTGTAAGGGGACTGGCGCGCGGTCAGGTCCATCAGCGGCGCGCGGTAGCCGTCACCGCTGCGGCTGCCGGCCCCCCAGGTTATGGAGTCGCCGAGCGGCATGACCTTGATCAGTGGAGGTGAGGGCCGGGTGGCGGCCTGGGCGGTGGTCGGGGCCAGGCCGAGGCCGACGCCGGTCACGGCGAGGAGCGCCGCCAGTGCCCGGGGAACGCGAGGTTTCATGGCAGGGAGTACGGCCTTCGAAAGGGGCCGGCGCGCTGGCCGGCCGTGGGGTACGTGGTGCACGAGGTGGGCCGGCCGCGCCCCGCCCGGGGCGGGGGGGGGGGCGGGGGGCCCGGGGGGGTCCCGGGGGTTGGGCGCGGCGGGGCCCCCCGCCCCCCGCCCGCGGGGGGCGGGA
>NZ_JBHWGD010000305.1:0-1086 GCF_042733235.1 Kitasatospora sp. NPDC059722 | reverse complement strand
CCCTCCGGAGGCGGGCCGCGGCAGGCCGGCCGCGCGGCCCGGGACCGGCGGCAGGTGGAGGCGGGTCAGGCGGCGGGCGTAGGCGCCGGAGCCGCGCAGGGCGAGCTGGTCCTCGGCGGTCTGGGCGAGGAGCCCGGCCAGGCGGACGGCGGTGCGGGCGTCGGGGGCGGCGGGCAGGTCGATCAGGCCGCCCCAGCGCCGCGGGTGCTCCAGCGCGGCCACCCGGCCGAGGCCCCACAGCTGCGCCTGCCCGGGCTCGCTCACCCGGTCCGCGCCCTCGGCCGCGACGGCGCCCCGGGTGAGGCACCAGAACCTCGCCGGACCGCCGGCGGCCTCCAGGGTGCGCAGCAGCTCGACGGTGGCGGGCAGGTAGCGGGGGACGAGGTGGTGGTCGGGGTGCGGGCGGCCGTCGGCGGCGAGGAAGGAGAGGACGCCGGCGAGCGGCTCGCCGGCGCCGTCCGCGAGCACCTCGGGCAGGGCCTCGGTCCCCGCCACCCGCTCGATCCGCAGACCGCGCTCGGCGAGGGCGCCGAGGACGGCCTCGGGCCATTCGCCTTCCGCGCCCTCCGGTACGACGGCGAGCCAACGGCCCGCCGGGACGGCGTCGGTGAGGCCGCGCACGGGCACCCAGCTCGTCCCGTACGTCCACCCGTCCAACGCGCCGAGCAGGCGCCGCTGACCGCGCCAGGAGGCCAGGACGGGCAGCAGGCGGTCCAGCGAGGCCTCGGCGGCCTCCTCCGCGATCCCGAGGACGGCCGACGCCTCCTGCAGGTCCCCGGCCTCGACGGCCGTCCAGAACGCGTCCTCGACCGGGTCGGCCGGGGGCGCGCCCGCGTCGCGGCGCTGGAGCTCGGGCAGCCAGTAGCGCTGCCGCTGGAACGCGTACGTGGGCAGGTCGACGCGGCGGCCGCCGGACCCGGCGAGCACCGCCACCCAGTCCGGGCCCGCTCCGCGCACGTGCAGGCGGGCGAGGGCTTCCAGGATGGCCGGCTCCTCGGGGCGGTCCTTGCGGAGCACGGCGGCGAGGGCCGCGTCGGCGGGCAGCGACTCGGCCGCCAGCGCGGTGAGGACGCCGTCCGGGCCGAG
>NZ_JBHWGD010000304.1:0-1088 GCF_042733235.1 Kitasatospora sp. NPDC059722 | reverse complement strand
CACCGTGCGGCGGTGGTGGCGGCCGACCGCGACGAAGCCCTCGCAGCACTCGACGCCCTCGCCAACGACCAGGACCACCCCGCCCTCCACCGCGGCGAAACCACCACCCCCGCCCGCCTCGCCTTCCTCTTCACCGGACAAGGCAGCCAGCACCCCGGCATGGGCCGCGAACTCCACACCAACCACCCCGAATTCGCCACCGCCTTCGACACCGCCTGCGCCGCCCTCGACCCCCACCTCGACCACCCACTGCGCGACATCGTCTTCGCCCACGAAGGCACCCCCCACGCCGCACTCCTCCACCAGACCCGCTACACCCAACCCGCCCTCTTCGCCCTCCAAACCGCCCTCCACCACCTCCTCCACACCTGGGGCATCACCCCCCACTACCTCGCCGGCCACTCCATCGGCGAAATCGCCGCCGCCCACGCCGCCGGCATCCTCACCCTCCAAGACGCCGCCACCCTCGTCACCACCCGCGGCCGACTCATGCAAGCACTCCCCACAGGCGGCGCCATGACCGCCATCCAAGCCACCGAAGAAGAAATCCTCCCCCTCCTCAACGAACACGTCTCCATCGCCGCCATCAACAGCACCACCTCCCTCGTCATCGCCGGCGACGAACCCCACGTCCAACACATCGCCGACACCCTCGCCACCCAAGGCCGACGCACCAAACGCCTCACCACCAGCCACGCCTTCCACTCCCCCCACATGGACCCCATCCTCGACGAATTCCACCGCACCGCCACCCAACTCACCTACCACACACCCCAAATCCCCCTCATCACCAACAACGGCGACCCCACCACCCCCGAATACTGGACCCACCACATCCGCCGAACCGTCCGCTACCACGACACCGTCCACACCCTCCACACCCACGGCACCACCCACCACCTCGAACTCGGCCCCCACCCCACCCTCACCCCCCACACCCCCAACACCACACCCCTCCTCCACCACAACCACCCCGAAACCCACACCCTCCTCACCGCACTCGCCACCACCCACACCCACGGCCACACCCCCACCCCACCCACCACCACCCACACCCACCCCAACCTCCCCACCTACCCCTTCCAACG
>NZ_JBHWGD010000303.1:0-1098 GCF_042733235.1 Kitasatospora sp. NPDC059722 | reverse complement strand
ACCGCACTCGCCACCACCCACACCCACGGCCACACCCCCACCCCACCCACCACCACCCACACCCACCCCAACCTCCCCACCTACCCCTTCCAACGACGCCGCTACTGGTTGGAGGATCCGGCGAGGACAGCTGCGGCGGTGCTCGACGCACCGGTCGAACTCGCGGGTGAGGGCGGCCTGCTGTTCACCGGCCGGCTGTCGCTCGACACCCACCCCTGGCTCGCCGACCACGGCATCGACGGTGTGCCCCTGGTGCCGGGCAGCCTCTTCGTCGACCTGGCCCTGCGGGCCGGGGAGCACGCGCAGAGCCCGGTCGTGGACGAGCTCACGCTGGAGGCCCCGCTCGCCCTGCCCACCACCGGCGCCGCGTCGCTCCAGCTCACCGTAGGGGTCCCTGCGGACGACGGCCGACGCCCGTTCGCGGTGCACGCCAGGTTCGGCGAGGACGCCGACTGGACCCGGCACGCCTCGGGCCTCCTCTCCGCGGAAAGCGGCCACACGCCCGTACCGGACACGACCTGGCCGCCCGCCGGGGCCGTCCGGACCGACGTGGACGAGGTGTACGACCGGCTCGCCGGGCTCGGCTACGGCTACGGCCCCGCGTTCCGCAACCTGCGCGCCGCCTGGCAGCTCGGCGACACCCTGTATGCCGAGGTCGGCGTCCCCGGGGAACCGGGCGGCGGAACGGACGAGTTCGCCCTGCACCCGGCGCTGCTGGACGCCGCGCTGCACCTCCTGCCGGTGCGCGAGGGCCTGGACGGCGTCCGGCTCCCGTTCTCCTGGAGCGGGGTCCGGCTGCACGCCACCGGCGCGACCGCGCTGCGCGTCCGGCTGGAGCCGCTGGCCGGCGAGACGGTGTCGCTGGTGCTGACCGATCCCGCGGGCGGGCTCGTCGCCGCCGTCGACGCCCTCGACCTGCGCCCGCTGCCGGCCGGTGCGCTCACCGCCGCGCCGCAGACCGGAACGGACCCGCTCTACGAGGTGGGCTGGACGGAGCTACGACCGTCCGGTGGGGGTTCGGGTCATGCCGACACCCCGGAACCGGTGATCGTCCACCTCGACACCGACACCACCCCCGAGGACACCGCACTCCACGCC
>NZ_JBHWGD010000302.1:0-1111 GCF_042733235.1 Kitasatospora sp. NPDC059722 | reverse complement strand
TCCCTCACGGTGGCGGGGTTTTTCCCGCCCGGTTTTTTCGAAATCTCCCCGCGCGCGGCCCCGGCATTGGCCCGGCAGCTGCCCCGGCTGCTGGAGACCACGTGGGAGGCCCTCGAATCCGCGGGCATCGACCCGACCTCCGTCCACGGCAGCGCGACCGGCACCTTCATCGGGTCCACGTACCAGGAGTACGGGCTCGGCATGGACGACAGCTCCGCCGGGCACGCCGTCACCGGCACCAGCCCGAGCGTGCTCTCCGGTCGCCTGGCCTACCTGTTCGGCCTGGAGGGCCCGGCCGTCACCGTCGACACCGCGTGCTCCTCGTCGCTCGTCGCGCTGCACCTGGCCTGCCAGTCGCTGCGCGGCGGCGAGAGCTCCCTCGCGCTCGCCGGCGGCGCCACCGTCATGACCAACCCGAACGCGTTCATCGCCTTCAGCCGCCAGCGCGCCCTCGCCGCCGACGGCCGCTGCAAGGCCTTCTCCGAGGCCGCCGACGGCATGACCCTCGCCGAGGGCGTCGGCGTCGTCGTCCTGGAGCGGCTCTCCGACGCCGAGCGCAACGGCCACGAGGTGCTCGCCGTCATCCGCGGCTCCGCGATCAACCAGGACGGCGCCTCCAACGGGCTCACCGCGCCCAACGGGCCCTCCCAGCAGCGCGTCATCCGCCAGGCCCTGCACAACGCGGGCCTCACCCCCGACGACGTCGACGCCATCGAGGCGCACGGCACCGGCACGGCCCTCGGCGACCCGATCGAGGCCCAGGCCCTCCAGGCCGCCTACGGGCGCGACCGCGACCCGCAGCGTCCGCTGCTGCTCGGCTCGGTCAAGTCCAACATCGGCCACACCCAGTCGGCGGCGGGCGTCGCCGGCGTGATCAAGATGGTCCAGGCGCTGCGCCACGGCGTGCTCCCGGCCACCCTGCACGCCGGGGAGCCGTCCTCGCACATCGACTGGACGCCGGGCACCGTCACCCTGCTCGACGAGGCCACGCCGTGGCCGGCCGGCGAGCGCACCCGCCGCTGCGCGGTCTCCTCCTTCGGCATCAGCGGCACCAACGCGCACGTCGTGCTGGAGGAGGCGCCGGTCGCCGTCCCGACCCCGCTCGTCGAGG
>NZ_JBHWGD010000301.1:0-1130 GCF_042733235.1 Kitasatospora sp. NPDC059722 | reverse complement strand
CGCGCGGGCCGCGCAGGCGCGCGGCCGGGGCGGGGCGGCCCGGGCGGGCCGGGGGCCTCTTCGTCGCACCCGCCGCGGGCCCCCCCGCCCGCACCCTCGGCGTCCTGGACGAGCTGCGCTCCGCGCTCTCCCACCCGCCCGCGCCGGTGACCGTCCCCACCAGCGCCCTCCAGCGCGAGCTCCTGCGCGACGCGACCGGCGGGGCCGACCACGGCGGGCGGCACGTCGAGCAGCTGTCCTGGAACTGGCACGGCCCGCTGGACACCGACCGGTTCACCGCCGCCTGGCAGTCCGTCTTCGACCACGAGCTCGTCCTGCGGGCCGCGTTCGACTGGCCGGAGGACGCGCACGACGACCCGTGGATCGTCCTCCACGACCGCGCCGTCCCCGAGGTGACCCGCAACCCGTCCGGCGCGCCCGGCTGGGAGGAGCTCCTGGACGCCGACCGCCGGCGCGGCTTCGACCTGCGCCGGCCCGCCCTGCTGCGCGCCACGCTGGTCGACACCGGCCCGTCCGACGAGGGCCTCGTCACCCGCGTGCTGCTCACCTATCACCACGCCATGCTGGACGGCTGGAGCGTGCGCCTGCTCCTCCAGTCCTTCTACCGCGCCTACCTGACCGGCGGCACCCTCCCCGGCGGCGAGCGCCGCCCGGACCTCCGCGACCACGCCCGCTGGCTCGGCGCCCAGGACACCGGCCCCGCCCGGCAGTTCTGGTCCACCCGGCCCGCCGCCGCCGTCGTCGTCCCGGCCGGCCACATCGCCCACGGCCGCGGCAGCGGACGGGCCCGGCGCCGCCTCACCCCGTACGAGGCGGTGCGGCTGCGCGGCTGGGCCGCCGCCTGGGGCGCGGGCGAGAGCAGCGCCCTCCAGGCCGCGTGGGCCCTGCTGCTGTACCGCGCCGCGCAGGAGCCGGACCCGCGCGTGGCCCCGCGGGCCGTCCGGGTCGGGTTCGCCGTGACGCTCTCGGGCCGCGGGATCCCGCTGGACGGCATCGACCGGCTCCCCGGCGCCCTGCGCACGCCGCTGCCGATCACCGTCCGAGTACACCCGAGCACGACCCTCCCGCCGCTCCTCGCGCCCCGGCGGGTCGGACGGCGCGACCCCTCCTCCGACGAGTGGGGGTCCCCC
>NZ_JBHWGD010000300.1:0-1134 GCF_042733235.1 Kitasatospora sp. NPDC059722 | reverse complement strand
CCCGCGCCGGCCGCCCGCTACCGGCGCCGCGCCCTGCTGGACGTCCCCGACGGCGATCCCGAGCGCGCCCGCCTGCTGGTCGAACTGGCCGTCGCCGAGCGGTCGTTCGACCGGGCGGCGTGCGAGCGGCACATCGCCCAGGCGATCCCGCTGCTCGCCACCGCCCGCGAGCGCGCCGCTGCCGCGCTCCAGCTGCCGGCCAACTTCCTGCGCGCCGCCAGCCCGACCTCCGCCGCCCTGCTGCGCCGGGTCGCGTGCGAACTCGGCGACCCGGACACCCTCGACGGCGCCGCCCGCGAGGCCGCGCTGCGCCTGGAGGCCCGGCTGCGCCACGCGGACTGCCGCGACCCCGCCCGGCTCGCCGACTCCATCGGCCGGCTCGGCGTCATGGAACCGGCGGTGTGCTCGCGCGGCGAGCGCGAGCTGCTGGCCGTCCTGCTGCACGCGGCCACGCTCGGTGCGGGCCGCCCGGCCGCCGAACTGGCCGGGCTGGCCGAGCGGATCCTCGAACGGGAGCCGGCCACCGTCCGCAGCCCGCACTCCGTCGTGCCGCTGCTGGTGACCACGCTGGTCGGCGCGGACGCCCCGGGTGCGCTGGAGTCCTGGCTCTCGGCGGGCGAACGGGGGCGGCACCCGGGCGGCCCGGCCGATGACTCCGCGCCGGGCCACGCCGAGCAGGCCCTCGTCCACCTGGCCCGCGGCCGGCTCGGTCTTGCGCGGGAGCAGGCCGAACGCGCCCGCCTGCGCGCCGAGGCCGGCGGGCCCGAGGGCGACGGCCTCGCCACGGCGGCCCTCGCCGCGGTCGCGCTCGCGGCCCGTGACCTGCCGCTCGGCGCCAAGGTCCTGGCCGACGCGGACCGGCGCTGGCCCACGGGCGCGGCCCCCGCGGCGATGCTCGGACTGCTGCGCGCCCGTCAGCAGGCGCACCGCGGCGACCCTTCCGCCGCCCTGGACACCGTCCTCGCCTGCGGCCGCGAACTGGAGTCCGCCGGCTGGCGCAACCCGGTGCTCTTCCCGTGGCGCCCGTGGGCGGTCGGCCTGGCCCGCCAGCTCGGCGACGCCTTCGCCGCCCGCGCGCTGATCACCGAGGAGCTGGCCCGCGCGGAGGCGTGGGGATCCCCGGCGGGGCGGGGT
>NZ_JBHWGD010000299.1:0-1159 GCF_042733235.1 Kitasatospora sp. NPDC059722 | reverse complement strand
GGCACGCACCTCGCCGCGTTGTCGTCGGTCGCCGATGCTCCGCATGGAACTCCCTCCTCCGCCTTGCGATGCACGCACCCAGACGCCGCCACGCCCGCCCTCCCGGCGGACGGCGGGGGTTCGAAGACAGGCCCGCGGCGCCCCCACCGCCAGCGAGTTCCCGGAAGGACCCGTCCGTTGTCCCTCTCACCCTCGGCCCACCAGGACACCTTCACCCGCGACCACCTCCCGCCGGCGGACCACTGGCCGACGATCGAGTTCACCACGCCGGAACTGCACTACCCGGACCGGCTCAACGCCGCCACCGAGCTGATCGACCGCCCGGTGGCGGAGCACGGCCCCGACCTCCCCGCCCTCCGCACGCCCGACGGCGAGACCTGGTCCTACGGCCTCCTCCGGCGCCGCGCCAACCAGGTCGCCCAAGTGCTCACCGAGGACCTCGGCCTCGTGCCCGGCGGCCGCGTGCTGCTCCGCTCGCCCAACACCCCCTGGGCGGTGGCCGCGTGGCTCGGCGTGCTCAAGGCGGGCGGCGTGGCCGTCACCACGATGGCCGCGCTGCGCGCCCGCGAGCTCGCCCCGATCGTGGAACGCACCAGGCCCGCCGTCGCACTCGTCGACCACCGCCACACCGAGGAGGTCGAGCGGCTCCAGAACGCCTCCCTCGTGATCGTCACCCACGGCGCGGACACCCCGGACGACCTCCTCGCCCGCACCGCCGCCAAGTCGGGCGAGTTCACCAACGTCCCGACCGCCGCCGACGACGTCGCCCTGCTCGGTCCGACCTCCGGCAGCACCGGCGTCCCCAAGATCACCATGCACTTCCACCGCGACGTACTCTCCATCGACCACACCTTCGGCCGCCCCCTCCTCGGCCTCGGCCCCGGCGACACCGTCGCGTGCTCCGCGCCGCTCGCCTTCACCTTCGGCCTCGGCATGCTCGTCGTCTTCCCGCTGCGCGCCGGTGCCTGCGCGCTGCTCACCGAGTCCGCCACCCCGCTCCAGCTCGCCGAACACGTCGAGCGCCACGGCGTCACCGTCCTCGCGACCGCCCCCACCGCGTACAAGGCCATCCTGCGGGAGGAGCAGGAGCACCGGCTCGCCGGGCTGCGCGTCGCCGTCTCGGCCGGCGAGCACCTCCCGCAGACCACCTGGGAGCAGC
>NZ_JBHWGD010000298.1:0-1160 GCF_042733235.1 Kitasatospora sp. NPDC059722 | reverse complement strand
CCGCCGGGGGGGGGGCCCGGCGCGGGGGGGGGCCCCCCCCCGCGCGCCCGCGCCGCCCCCCACCCGGGGGGCACCGGCGCCGCCGGGGCCGCCGCGGGCGCGCACGAGGGCCAGGCGTACGGCGCGTCGGGCGGCGGGGACGGGCGGGGCCGCGGCGCGCAGCAGCGCCGCCGGACGGTCCGGGCCGGGCGCAGCCGGACGTACGCGGTGCGGCCGACCGGGCTGGAGCCCCGGCCCGAGCGCCACTCCTACCTGCGGACACACACCCGCCGGATCCGCCGCTAGTCCGCGGCTGGAATCGGTCGCCGATCGGATCATCCGATGCTCACCCGGCCGGCGGTGCGTATTCCGTGTGTGAACGACGGCGGACTTGAGAACATGAGCAGTGAGTGACCGCTTCGTCACGCACTGGACACATCGCCGGGCCGTCCGCCCGGCCGCCTCCCGATCCTGCGCCGCCCGTCCGTCCGGCGGCGCGCCCGGCAGACGGTCCGTCCGACCGCGTGACCCGTCCGACCGCGACGCGTCCGACCCGGGACCCGTCCGGTCCGTGCGAAAGGGACGTCCCGTGGTGCGCAGGCTCCTGCCGACCCTCCTGCTCTCCCTCACCGCCGTGCTCGGGCTGCTGCCGGCCGCCCACGCCGCCCGGGCCGAGCCGGAGCCGTACCCCTCCGCCGAGGACGTCGACCGGGCCAGGGCCGAGGCCGACCGCACGGCCGCCTCGGCCGGGGCCATCGAGGCCGGGCTGGCCGCCGCCAGGGTCGAGCTCGACCGGGCCGGACGCGGCGCCGAGCAGGCCGTGGAGGCCTACAACGGCGCCCAGCTCGCGCTCACCCGGGCCCGCACCGAGGAGACCGCCGCCACGCAGCGGGCGGCCGCCGCCGAGACGGAGCGGGTCGCCGCCGTCGAGGACGCCGCCCAGCTCGCCGCCGAAACGTACCGGCAGGGCGCCGGCGCCGAACTGGCCGCGCTAAACGCCCTGCTCGGCGCGCGCGGCCCCCGCGAGCTCGGCGACCGCGCCACCGCGATCGGCGTCGCCAGCGAGCGCACCCGGCAGATCCTCGACGCCGCCACCGCCACGGCCGCCGCCGCGGGCCGCGCCTCCGACGCGGCCCGGACCGCCACCGAGGCCGCCGGGGGGGGGGGCGCGGGCGGGGGGG
>NZ_JBHWGD010000297.1:0-1162 GCF_042733235.1 Kitasatospora sp. NPDC059722 | reverse complement strand
TTACCTGCTTCACACCGTATCGAGGAACAATGCAGAAGCGCTGGATGACGCGATTACAGATCTAAAAAAACAGGGCTACACATTTAAAAGCATTGATGATCTGATGTTTGAGAAAGAAATGAGGCTGCCGTCTTTGTAAAGAGAAAAACCTCTCCTTAAGGGACTGACCCCAAAAGATGAGACAAATAAAAACACCTTCAAGTTTGAATACGGATGATTGTTATCCGAAATTAGACTTGGAGGTGTTTTTTCTATGGGGACAAGAGTGAGTTATCCGGTTGAAGTGAAACAGAAGGCTGTAGAAATGAGATTGGCAGGCGTACCTATGAAAGAGATCATGCAGGAGTTGAATATCAAAAATAATACGCAGATTAAGACATGGGTCAGATGGTATAAGGCTGGTGATACACATCGATTTGAACAGCCTGTTGGTAAGCAATACACTTATGGAAAAGGTCCGGAGTATTCTTCCGAATTAGAGAAACTGCAGGCAGAGAATCGATATCTGAGACAACAGAATGAAGTGTTAAAAAAGTACAACGAATTGGAAAGGAAGTTGATAGCCAAACGTCAGTCGAACTTGTAGAAGAATTGCACAGCACAATGACCGTGCAGGATATCTGTATTCATTTAGGTATCTCTCGCTCGTCTTATTATCGTTGGAAGAAGAATCTGAAGAAAGATCATCCCAAGCGCCATTTAGAAAAACAAATCGGCACGTTGTGCCGAGAGCACCAGTATCGATATGGATATCGAAAAATCACAGCTATATTAAAAAAGAGAATGTGTATTAACCATAAAACGGTTCAGCGTATTATGCAGAAAAATCAGTGGCAGTGCCGGGTTAAGGTGAAAAAGCGCAAGAAGAATGGGCAGCCATATGCCGTGGTCGACAATATATTAGATAGGAACTTTCAGTCTGATCATCCTCTTGAAAAACTAGTAACAGACATCACGTATTTGCCTTATGGACAGAAACAATTGTACCTTTCCAGTATATTGGATGTATATAATGGAGAAGTGATTGCTTTTACGATTGGAGATAAGCAGGACACAGACTTTGTCTTACACACACTTGATCAACTGCCAACACTGCCTGAGAACTGCGTGTTACATAGTGACCAAGGATCTGTGTATTCATCTTACGAGTATCAGAAAGCTG
>NZ_JBHWGD010000296.1:0-1202 GCF_042733235.1 Kitasatospora sp. NPDC059722 | reverse complement strand
GGTGAACTTGGTCACGCCCGGGGCCACCCCGCCCACGCGCACCCGGCGGCCCGCCCGGTACGACAGGGTCGGGTGCGCCCCCCGCGGCGCCGGCGCCACCAGCCCGATCAACTGCCTGGACGACCACGCCCGCGACGGCTGGCTCACCACCGACCAGCCCGGCGACGACCACGGCAAGGCGCTCGCCGACGCCTGCCAGGCGAAGTACGCGAGCGTCCTGCCGTACGTCGGCACCCGCAACACCGCCCGCGACATGGACGTCCTGCGCGCGGTCCTCGGCGACCAGAAGCTCAACTACCTGGGCATGTCCTACGGCACCTACCTCGGCTCGCTCTACGCCGAGGAGTTCCCGGACCGCGTCGGCCACCTGGTGCTCGACGGCGCCACCTCGCCGTCCACCAGCCTCGTGCAGCACAACGTCGAGCAGCAGGCCGGCTTCGAGCGCGCCCTCAAGGCCTTCGCCGCCGACTGCGCCGGCAAGGACGGCTGCCCGCTCGGCCAGGACCCCGACCGGGCCCCGCAGAAGCTCGCCGACTTCCTCGACGGCCTCAAGGACAAGCCGCTCACCACCTCCGACGGCCGCACCCTCACCGCCACGGCCGCCTGGAACGGCGTGCTCGACAACCTGTACGGCGGCGAGCGGGACTGGAAGCCGCTGCGCGAGATCGTCAAGGCCGCGATGCGCGGCAAGGGCGACTACCTCTACCAACTCGCCGACGGCGCCTCCGGCCGCGACAAGGACGGGCACTACAAGGCCTCGGCCGACGCGTACACCGCGATCCACTGCGCCGACGGCGCGACGAACACCCCGCCCGCCGACCAGCTCCAGGCCGCGCTCGCCGACCTCGCGGCCAAGGCGCCGCTGGTCAGCAAGCACAACCCGGCGGCCGCCCTGTTCGACCCGGACTGCCGCACCTGGCCGGCCGCCTCCGCCGAGAAGCCGCACGCGGTCAAGTCGGCCGCCGCCAACCCGATCGTCGTCGTCGGCTCCAGCGGCGACCCGGCCACGCCGTACGCGTGGGCGGAGAAGCTCACCTCCGAGCTGGGCAACGCCGTCCTGCTGACCCGCGAGGGCGAGGGGCACACCGGGTACGGCGCGAGCAGCTGCATCCGGACCGCCGTCGACGCCTTCCTGGTGGACGGCTCCGTCCCGGCCGCCGGGACGCGCTGCCCGACTGTCGCTCGGGCGCGCTGACCGGCCG
>NZ_JBHWGD010000295.1:0-1218 GCF_042733235.1 Kitasatospora sp. NPDC059722 | reverse complement strand
CAGGCGTCGGCTCGGCCGTGCGCCGCCGACTGCTCCCCGACGCCCGGGTGGTCGACATTCCGGGCAACTCGCTCCTCGGGCGCACCCCGCTCACCGAGCGCTTCGCCGCCCTCGTCCCGGACTTCGGCACTCTCGTACAGGGCCCCGGGCTGACGATGCTGCTCGGCCGGATGGAGTTCCGCCGCCCGCCGAGGCTCGCGGCGGCCGAGCTCGCCCCCGAGGTCGAACTCCCCGACACCGACAGCTACCTGCGCTGGGTGGTCACCCTCCCCGAGCAGCTCACCGGCGACGACGACTGGGCGACCGTCCGCGACCGGCTGCTCCCCCTCCTCGACGGCTGGCACCCCGATCTCGTCGAGCTCGTCCGCCGGTCCGACGTCGTCAACAGCTCGCCGCTGAGGCTCCGGTACGCCGAGCCCGTCCCGCACTGGGGCACCGGCCCGGTCACCCTCCTCGGCGACGCGATCCACGCCATGCCCCCGAGCGCGGGCAAGGGCGCCAATACCGCCCTGCGCGACGCCGCGCTCCTCTGCCGCACCCTCACGGACGCCCACCGGGGCGGGACCGGCCTGCGGGAGGCCGTCGAGGTCTACGAGCACGAGATGCTCGCGTACGGCTTCGCCGCCGTCGCCGAGAGCCTCGAACAGCTCCCGAACTTCACCCCGTCCCGCTGAGACCTGCGGCGATCAGCGGCCGGCATCCCTTAGGGTCGCCGAATGGCCAAGTACTTCGACGTCCACCCAGAGTCCCCCCAGCCGCGCACCATCAGCACCGTGGCCGACAGCCTCCGGTCCGGAGCCCTCATCGCGTACCCGACCGACTCCTGCTTCGCCCTGGGCTGCCGGCTGGACAACCGCGACGGCCTCGAACGGATCCGGACGATCCGGCGCCTCGACGAGCGGCACCACTTCACCCTGATGTGCGAGGACTTCGCGCAGCTGGGGCAGTTCGTGCAGCTCGACAACAACGTCTTCCGCGCCGTCAAGGCCGCGACGCCGGGCGGCTACACCTTCATCCTCCCGGCCACCAAGGAGGTGCCCCGGCGCCTCCTGCACCCGAAGAAGAAGACGGTGGGCGTCCGGATCCCCGACCACGCCGTCACCCGGGCGCTGCTCGCCGAACTCGGCGAGCCGCTGGTCTCCAGCACGCTGCTCCTGCCCGGCGAGGACGAGCCGATGACGCAGGGGTGGGAGATCAAGGCGCGCCTCGACCACGTAC
>NZ_JBHWGD010000294.1:0-1277 GCF_042733235.1 Kitasatospora sp. NPDC059722 | reverse complement strand
GACAGCCCCTTGCTGTGATCGACGATCTGACGGATGCGTGGGACCGGGAACTCAACGAACTCCTGCTGCGGATCGGGGCCCGGTTCGCCCGCATCGAGCCGCGGCGCCGGATGCGGGACTACATCCGCGGGCTGCTGGGCCCGGTCGGCCGCAAGAACAGCTGGCAGCTGGCCGAGTTCGCCGGGCACCCGGCCCCGCACCGGCTCCAACACCTGCTCGCCGGCGCCCGCTGGAACGCCGACCAGGTCCGCGACGACCTGCAGACCTACCTCGCCGAGCAACTCGGCACCCCCGAAGGCGTCCTGATCATCGATGACACCGGCTTCATCAAGAAGGGCACCGTCTCCGCCGGCGTCCAGCGCCAGTACTCCGGCACCGCCGGCCGCACCGAGAACTGCCAGATCGGCGTTTTCGCCGCATACGCCACCACGCGCGGCCACGCCCTGGTCGACCGCGAGCTCTACCTGCCCAAATCCTGGACCGACGACCGCGAACGCTGCCGGGCCGCCCGAGTCCCCGACGAGCGCAGCTTCGCCACCAAGCTCGAACTCGCCCGGGCCATGATCGGGCGGGCCCAGGCCTCGCCACTGCCGATCGCCTGGGTCACCGCGGACTCCGCCTACGGCCAGGACTCCCACTTCCGCCGCTACCTCGAAGACGCCCAGCTCTCCTACGTCGTCGCGGTCCCCAAGTCCCAGCAGGTCCACGGCCCGCGCATTGATCACCTCATCGGCCAGGCGCCATCCGAGGCCTGGCAGCGGCTGTCCGCCGGGCCCGGGGCCAAGGGCGAGCGCGTCTACGACTGGGCCGCCGCCCGCCTCCCGGCGGTGTGGGAGTTCGACGGCGACCAGCCCACCCGCCAGCGCTGGATGCTCGCTCGCCGCAGCATCGCAAGGCCCGACGAGATCGCCTACTACCTGGCCTGCGCACCCCTGGACGCCACCGTCACGGACCTGGTCCGCATCGCCGGCTGCCGCTGGAAGATCGAGGAATGCTTCCAGAGCGCGAAGAACGAGTGCGGCCTGGACCAGTACGAGGTCCGCCGCTACGTGGGCTGGTACCGGCACATCACCCTGGCCATGCTCGCCCACGCCTTCCTGGCGGCCATGGCCACTCAGGAGCGTGAAAAGGGGGAGCCGATCGGGACGCGCCCGACCTCGTGGACCTCACACCGGCCGAGATTCGCCGTCTGCTGGGAACTCGGCCCCGCGACCGTCCTGAGTCCCGCGACCACACCCTGACCTGGTCCAGATGGCGCCGTCGCCACCAAGCACACG
>NZ_JBHWGD010000293.1:0-1338 GCF_042733235.1 Kitasatospora sp. NPDC059722 | reverse complement strand
GGTCGAGGATCGCGGGCAGGTCGATCAACCCGCCCCAGCGCTGCGGGAGTTCGAGCGCGGCGACCCGGCCGAGGCCCCAGACGGCCGCCTGGGCGAGGCCGGTGACGCGGTCGCCGGGGGCGGCCGCGACGGCGTCCCGGGTGAGGCACCACAGGGGTGCGCCGATCCGGGCGTCGCCGAGGGCCTGCACCAGCGCGGCGGTGCGGACGAGCCCGGCGGGGACGGAACCGTCCACGGACTCGTCGAGCGCCAGGAGGGACACCACCCCGGCGATCTCCTCGGCCGCGTAGGGGAGTTCGGCGAGCTGCTTGGCGAGGCCGGCCCGGTCGGCGTCGGCGTCGACGGTCAGCCGGACGGCGTCCGCACCGAGCGCGGCGAGGACCTCGTCGGTCCACGCCGGGTCGCGGTGGCCGGCGGGCACGACGGCGAGCCAGGTGCCGGCCGGGGCCGCGGCGCGCGGCCGGTCGAGCGGCTTCCAGACGATCCGCCGGCGGCGGGCGTCGACGGCGGCCTGCTCCTCGCGCCGGTCGTGCCAGTCGCGCAGCGCGGGGAGCACCTGGGCGAGGGCGTCGCCGTCGACGTCCAGGGTGCCGGCGAGCGCGTCGAAGGACGCGGTGCGCAGCGCCGTCCAGAACTCCCCGTCCGAGGCGGACGGAGACGCGGCCGGGGACGCCGCCGAGGCGAACGACTGCTCGGGCCAGTAGCGCTGGCGCTGGAACGGGTAGGTGGGCAGGTCGACCCGGCGGGCGCCGGTGCCGGCGAAGACGGCCGCCCAGTCCGGCGCGAGCCCGTCGGTGTGCAGGCGGGCGACGGCGGCGAGCAGGGTCGTGCGCTCGTCGCGGCCGTGGCGCAGCGCGGTGGCGGTGACCACCGGGCGGGCCGGGTCGGCGTCCTCGGCCGTGTTGGCCTGGACGAGCGCGGACAGCACGCCGTCCGGGCCGAGTTCGAGGTGGCGGCGCACGCCGCGGGCGGTGAGGGCGGCGACGCCGTCGGCGAAGCGGACGGCCTCGCGGACGTGGCGCACCCAGTACTGCGCCCCGAGCTCCGCCCCGGTGCCGCCGGTGACGACGTCGCCGGTCAGGTTGGACACGAGCGGGATGCGCGGGGCGGCGTAGGCGATGCCCCGGGCGGTCCGCTCGAAGTCGTCGAGCATGGCGTCCATGTGTACGGAGTGAAACGCATGGCTCACCCGCAAACGCCTAGTCCTGCGTCCGTCGGCGGCGAATCCGGCGGCGATGCGCTCGACGGCGTCGGCGTCTCCGGAGAGGACGACGGCGCGCGGGCCGTTGACGGCGGCGATGGAGACGCCGTCCGTCAGCAACGGCAGCACCTCCGCCT
>NZ_JBHWGD010000292.1:0-1419 GCF_042733235.1 Kitasatospora sp. NPDC059722 | reverse complement strand
CGCGCGCACGCGCGGCCTGCGCGCCCCGCCCCAAGCCCACCGCCGGGGCCAACCCCGGCACCAAGGGAGGGATCCGCCCCCGTGACCACCCCCCGCACGACCGCACGCACCACGCCTGCCACGACGGGCCGCGTCCGCGGCCTCCTCGCCGACGACCCGGACGTCGGCGCCGGCTCCGTACTGACCAGCCGCCTCGCACTCGGCCTCGGCCTGGACGACCCGCTCCTCACCTTCGACACGCGGGTCGACGAGCACCCCGCCTGGCACGCCCTCAGCCTGCGCGAGCTCGACCGCGCCGTCCGCGCCCGCGCCGCCGCCCTGCACGGCCTCGGCATCGGGCGGCGCGACCCCGTCGTCGTCTACGCGAGCGACGCCGCCGACCACGTGCTCGCCTTCCTCGCGCTGGCCCGCCTCGGCGCGATCCCCGCCCTGCTCAACCCGCACCTGGACGGCGAGCGGGCCGCCCGCTACACCGCGCGCCTCGGCGCCGCCGGCGTCCTCGCCGACCCGGCCCACCTGGCCGCGCTGGCCGGCCACGAGCCCGGCGCCAGGCTGCTCCCGGAGATCGCCACCCTCGGCGCCGGCGACCCGGACGCCGCACCGGAGCCCCACCGGCACTGGTCCGACGACCCGGTCGCGATCACCCACTCCTCGGGCACGACCGGGATGCCGAAGGCCGTCGTCCACTCGCACGCGAGCCTGTACGCGGCGATCCGCCACCGGCTGCGGCTGCCGCGCCCGCAGGGGCAGGACCGGATGCTCAGCGCGCTGCCCGCGCCGCACGCGGCGACCCTGATCGCGGTCAACCTCGCCCTCAGCTCGCATACTCAACTCGCGCTGCTCTCAGGCCAGTCCGGCGCTGGTGTGCTGGACGCGATCGAGCGCTGGCAGCCGTCCGGCGTGGTCGGCTTCGCCGCCACCTGGGCCGACCTCGCCCGCCACGACCTGGCGGCGCGCGACCTCGCGTCCGTCGCCCTGTGGTGGAACACCGGCGACTGCGCCCACGAGACGCACATCCGCCGCCTGATCGCCACCGGCAGCCGGGAGACCGTCACCCGCGCCGGCCGCACCCGCGAACCCGGCTCGCTGTTCGTCGACGGGCTCGGCTCCACCGAGATGGGCCACTCGCACTTCTTCATCACCCACGGGCCCGGCACCGACCGCTACGGGCGCTGCGTCGGGCGCCCGCACGCCTTCGTCGACTGCGCCGTCGTCGGCCCGGACGGCGAACCGCTCGGCCCCGGCGAGATCGGCGAACTCGCCACCGCCTCGCCCACCCTGGCACTCGGCTACTGGAACGACTCGGCGACCACCTTCCGCACCAGGATCCGCGGCCGCTTCCTCACCGGCGACCTCGTGTACCGGGACGAGGAGGGCTACTACTACCACGTCGACCGGGCCGTCGACACCGTCGAACAC
>NZ_JBHWGD010000291.1:0-1422 GCF_042733235.1 Kitasatospora sp. NPDC059722 | reverse complement strand
CGGGCGCGCGGCCGGTCTGGTCGCGGTGGACCCCGCCCGCGACGCTGCCGACGTACAGGACGTGACCGCCGGGGCGGACGACCACGTTGCCGGGCATCGAGGCGGGGTACTCGACGGCCGACGTGAACGCCCGCTGCGCGGTGGCGAAGGAGAGCACGCGGCCGTTCCCGAGGTGGCCGACCGTCTGCGCGCCGGACTGCGACACGTACAGGGTGGCCCCGTCCGGGCTCAGCGCGATCCCGGCGGGCCAGCCGACGCTCCCGCCGGACGGGCGCGGCTGGTCGGGGAGCACGGTCGTGCCGAGCAGGGACATCGACCGGACGTCGATCACGCTCAGGGTGAGGTAGTCGAGCACGTACAGCCTGGAGCCGTCCGCGCTGAGCGCGGTGAACACCATCCAGCGGTTGGGCCCGAGCGCGAGCCCGCCGGCGGTGGCGCCGGTGCGGGTGTCGACGGTCTTCAGGACGAGGCCACCCTGCGCGGTCGCGGTCACGACGTACGCGGTCGCGCCGTCCGGACTCACCACCGGGGCGGCCACCTCGTTGCCGACCGCGATCACCGCCTCCGCTCCGGACACCGGCCCGGCCGCCTCCGCGGCGCCGCTCGTCAACGCCAGGACCGCTCCGGCGGCGGCCAGTGCGACGCAGGTGCGCGCCGCGGCCAAGGCCTTGATGGACATGGGTCCCCCCTCCTCGGCACCGCACGGTGCGGTGCGGTGGGCAGACTAACGGGGGCGGCTGACCAGGGCATGACCGCACGCGCCTGCGGCCCGGGGTGCCGACGGCTTTCGGACAGACGGAAGGGCTCGACGATCAGCCCCTGCACCGGTGGCACTGGTCCGAACGGTCGTGCGCCGCAGCCCACATGACGACCAGGCAGAACGCACCGCCGGTGCCGAGGAGCCCGGGTACGAGCAGTTCCGCCCAGCCGAGGGTGTCGGTGCCCATCACCTGGCCGGGGTCGGCCGGGTCGTAGACCACGGCGACCGTGCCGCCGACCCCGCCGCTGACGTTCCTCGTCCAGATGTCGGCCGGGGCCCGCGGGGCCGGGGCGAAGTGGATCAGGTAGCCGGTGGAGCGCTTCTCCGTGCGCATCTCGGCGATGGTGGCGGTGGTGTGCACGCCGTGCCGTTCGAGGGAGACGTACTGCCGTTCCATCCGCACGACGGAGGCCAGCATGCCGACGCCCAGCACGGCCGTGAGGCCGATCGTCCACCACGTGCCGTGGCTCCGCCGCTGCCACCACCGCAGGCGTCGCCGGTGCACCCGCTGCCTCGGTGTCCTCCCCCGCATGCCGGTGATCATCCCACGTGGGCGCGGGGCGGCGGGAGGGCTCGGAGTGGGGGGTTGGGGGGGTGGTGGCTGCGTCCCCCGCCCGCGCGGCGGGGCGCGACCGCGGGCCCCCCCGGCGCCCCCTCGCGGC
>NZ_JBHWGD010000290.1:0-1529 GCF_042733235.1 Kitasatospora sp. NPDC059722 | reverse complement strand
GCGTCAGGGTGCGTGCATCGCAAGGCGGAGGAGGGAGTCCATGCGGAGTATCGGCGACCGACGACAACGCGGCGAGGCGCGTGCCCTGGCGTCGCGGCACCCGGCCTGACCCGAAAGGCACACCCCTACACTCCTGTGGTCAGCGGTCGGCCTCGACGTAGATGGTCTCGTCGGTGCGGAAGGCGGTGTCGAGGTCGGCGACGTCGGCGCGGGCGCCCTCGCGGTAGGCGCAGTGGCGGATCCGCCCGGCCTCGAAGCCGGCCAGGGCGAGCACGTGCCGGAGCTCGTCGAGGTCGTAGATCCACTGGTGGCCGTAGTGCCGGAAGATCTGGTTGACCAGGAAGGCGGGGCGCGCGGGCATCGGCGGGCCGAAGCCGAGGGTGGTCAGGCGGCGGCGGTGCTTGGCGAGGAAGCCGTCACCGGTGGCGTAGCCGACCAGGTAGCGGGCGAGGTCGGGGGTGGTGATCCGCAGGACGCCGCCGGGACGCAGGACGCGGCGGGCCTCGCACAGCCAGCCGGCCGCGACGGGCAGGGTGACGTGCTCGATCAGGTGCTCGGCGTAGACCCAGTCGACGCTGGCGTCGGCGAAGGGCAGCGGCCGGGAGACGTCCAGCTGGGTGAACCAGCGGTCGCCGTCGACGCGGTAGAGCGTGCCGGGCTCGGTGGCGGCGTCGGGACTGCGCAGGGTGGCGAGGTCGGTGCCGAGGCCGTGCGGGTGTGCCGTCCGGAATGCGGCGAACTCGATCCCGGTCAGGCCGAGTTCGCGGAAGCCGGCGTGGTCGCGGGGCAGGCCGCCGGGTGCGGCCTCCAGCTTCGCGCAGGTGGCGACGTCCGCGCTGAAGTCGTCGAGGCGGGCGGTGAGGCCCTCGGGGTCGTCCCAGTCCCAGCCGGGGAAGCGGTCCGCGTTCTTCGTCATGAGGGAGTTCTCCCAGTCGGGGTCGAACGGTCTCGGGGTTGAACCCGGTTCCGATTCGGCATTGTCGATATTCGGACGCCCGGTAATGAACCCCGGCGGGATTCTTGACCGTTGAACATTCACCGGTGCGCCGGCCACGGGGTGACGGCCGAGCGGTCCAGGTCGGCGAGCCGGGGGCGGCCCAGCAGGGCCAGGGTGTGCTCCAGTTCGTCGTGCAGGAGGTCGAGGACGCGGCGCACGCCCGCCTCGCCGCCGGTCGCGAGGCCCCAGAACGCCGGGCGGCCGATGAGCACGACAGCGGCGCCGAGAGCGAGGGCGAGGGCGATGTCCGCGCCGGTGCGGACACCGCCGTCGAGGAGGACGGGCAGCGCGCCCGGCACGGCGTCGGCGACCTCCGGGAGGGCGGCCAACGCGGGCACGGCACCGTCCAGTTGCCGTCCGCCGTGGTTGGACACCACGACGGCGTCGGCGCCGTGCTCGACGGCGAGCCGGGCGTCCTCGGCGGTGAGGACGCCCTTGAGGACCCGCGGCAGCCGGGTGCGCTCGGGCCCCCACCCCAGGGCGGCCCAGGTCAGCGAGGGGTGGTACAGCTCGCGCGCGGGGGGGGCGGTTG
>NZ_JBHWGD010000289.1:0-1530 GCF_042733235.1 Kitasatospora sp. NPDC059722 | reverse complement strand
CACACCCAACACCCAAAACACCCCACACACACACGCCCGCCCCCCCCCCCGCGCCTCATGCGCCATCCGATGTGGTTACGGCTTGAACAGGTACAGGAGGCACCCACGCATCGCGGGTCCATCACCGGGCATGCGCCATCGGAGTGGTTGTCGTGGTGTCCTGTGCGGTTTGCAGTGAGTGGCGCGGCCATGGTGAAGCATGACTCGTAAGAGAACCGCACTGCTGTGCGCCGCCGCCTTGCTGGTGTCCTCCGTCCCTCTCATCGCGGGCGCGGCCGGACCCGCCGACGCCGCGGACGCCGCCAGGCACCGGGGGTCCGAGTGCGTGGCCTCCCCGGAACCGGTCGACGGCCAAGGCCGCGCCATCCGCGACGTCGTCGAGAATGCGCGGCGGGATCTGAACCTGCGGGCGGTCATCGCCCGGGTGACCCAGCACGGGCGCGACCTGTGGACCGGCGCGGTCGGTCCGTCGATGACCGAGGTACCGGCCCGCCCGGACATGCGCTTCCGCGCGGGCTCGGTCGGCATCGCGTTCATGGGCACGATCCTGTTGCAGCTCGTCGACGAGAAGCAGGTCAGCCTCGACGACCCCATCTCACGCTGGCTTCCCGAGATCCCCCACGCGGACGAGATCACCCTGCGCGAGCTCGGCGACACCACCAGCGGCTTCCGGGACTACGTGACCGACCAGGGCTTCCTCACGGACCTGGAGGCCCATCCGTTCAAGCAGTGGACGCCCCAGGACGTCTTCCACTACGCGGACCTCGACGTCCAGCTCTACAAGCCGGGAACCAACTTCAGCTACTCGCACGCCAACTTCCAGCTGCTCGGCCTCGCGCTGGAGCGGATCACCCACACCCGGCTGGACCACCTCCTGGAGCAGCGCATCTACCGCCCCTTGGGCCTGCACGCGACATCGAACAGCTACACCCCCGACCTCCCCACCCCCGTGCTGCACGCCTTCACGCACGAACGCGGCACGTACGAGGAGTCGACGTTCTGGAACCCCTCCTGGACCACGGCGCCGGGCGCGGTCATCAACATGAACATCTGTGACCTCGCCCGGGCGGGCGTAGGGATCGGTTCGGGGCAGACGCTCTCGCGCGACGGCTACCAGACCCTGCTCGACCCGGGCACCGTCGGGCTGGGCCAGGCGACGCCGACCTGCCCGAAGGACGTCTGCATGCCGCAGACCCAGGACATCCACTTCGGGATGTCCGCCCTCATCGTGCACGGCTGGATCGTGCAGAACCCCTCCCTGTCCGGCTACGCCGCGATCATGGCGTACCTGCCGTCCGAGGACCTGTCGATCGCGGTCTCCGCCACGTACTCGCCGACCACCGACCAGCAGGTGCAGAACCTGACCACCACCATCGCGGAGGAGCTCTCCCGCCTGCTGGTGCCGGACCAGCCCCTGGGCTGAGCCCGGTCGCCGACGGGAACGTGCAGGGAACGAGCACAGGTCCGGCGGACCGGCCGCCGGGCCATCATCCCGCGCCGGGAAACCAGGACTCGCACACAGTGGCCTGG
>NZ_JBHWGD010000288.1:0-1534 GCF_042733235.1 Kitasatospora sp. NPDC059722 | reverse complement strand
CGTCCCGGCCGACCACCCGCTGCTCGGCGCCGCCGTGCCGCTCGCCGACGACACCGACGGCGTGCTGTTCACCAGCCGCCTCGCCCTGCGCGTCCACCCGTGGCTGCTCGACCACCGGATCGGCGGCCGGCTCGCCTTCCCCGCCGCCGCCCTCGTCGAACTGGCCGTCCGGGCCGGCGACCAGGTCGGCTGCGGCAGGATCGCGGAGCTGACGCTCGGCGACCCGCTGCCGCTCGCCGAGGACGACGAACCCGTCGTGCAGGTGCGCGTCGGCGCGCCCGACGACACCGGCGCCCGCCCGGTGGCCTGCTACGCCCGCCCCGGCGACGCCGCCCCCGACGAGCCGTGGACGCGCTGCGCCACCGGCACCCTCGTGCCCCAGGACACCGACCTGCCGGACTACGCCCAGGCGGCCTGGCCGCCGGCCGGCGCGCTCGCCGTCGACCTGGACGGCTTCTACCGCGAGCCCGGGCGCGGCCCGGCGTTCCGGGGGCTGCGCGCCGCCTGGCTGCGCGGCGAGGAGGTGTTCGCCGAGGTCGAGCTCGACGGCGAACCCGCCGATGACGCCCGCTACTTCGGCCTCCACCCGGCCCTGCTCGACGCCGCCCTGCACGCCGCCGTCCTGATCGGCGTCGGCACCGAGGAGCAACTGCCGCAGCCCCGGGCCTGGCAGGGCGTGGCCCTGCACGCCGGGGGAGCGGCCGCCCTGCGGGTGCGCGTCGCCCGCCTCGGGGAGGACACGGTGTCCGTCACCGCCACCGACCCGGCGGGCGGCGCGGTGCTGACGGTCGGCTCGGTCGTCCTGCGCGCCCCGCAGGCCGCCGCTGCCGCCGCCCGCACCGGCCGCGACCCGCTGTTCCGGATCGAGTGGGTCCCCGCCCCGGCCACGCCGCCCGCCGCCACGGCGCCGAGCTGCACCGCGCTCGGCCGGGACGCCTACGGCACGGGATCCTCGGCCGCGACCCTCGCGGACCTCGGCCGCCCGGTGCCCGACCTCGTCCTGGTCGCCCTGGACGGCCCGGCCGGCGACGTCCCCGAGGCCGTCCACGCGCACACCACGCGGGTGCTCGCCCTCGTCCAGGACTGGCTGGCCGACGACCGCGCCGCCGCCTCCCGGCTGGTGTTCGTGACCAGGGGCGCCGTCCGGGCCGCCGACGGCGAGACCGTCCGCGACCTGCCCGGCGGCGCCGCCTGGGGCCTGGCCCGCACCGCGAACTCCGAGCACCCCGGCCGCTTCGCCCTGCTCGACGTCGAACGGACCGAGGACGTGGCCGCGGTGCTGCCGCTGCTGCCCGGCCTGCTGGCCGACGGCGAGGCCCAGTTCGCCGTCCGCGGCGGCGCCCTGCGGGTGGGCCGGCTGGCCCGGCTCGCGGACGCCGCGGGGCTGCTGCCCCCGGCGGGCACGCCGTGGCGGCTGGACGTCGCCGAGGACGTGGCCCTGGTCCCGTCGCCCGAGGCGGCCGGGCCGCCCGCGACCGGGCAGGTCGCCGTCGCCGGCCGGGCCGCCTCGGTTCACGGACACGGCACAGGCGCG
>NZ_JBHWGD010000287.1:0-1535 GCF_042733235.1 Kitasatospora sp. NPDC059722 | reverse complement strand
TCCCCGTGCTTCATCGCGAGCACCGTCTTGATCACACCGGCGGCGCCGGCCGCGGCCTGGGTGTGGCCGAGGTTGGACTTCACCGAGCCGAGCAGGAGCGGGAGTTCGCGGTCCCGCCCGTAGGCGGCCAGCAGGGCGTGCGCCTCGATCGGGTCGCCGAGGGCGGTGCCGGTGCCGTGCGCCTCGACGGCGTCGACCTCGGCGGCGGTCAGGCCCGCGTCGGCGAGGGCCGCGCGGATCACCCGCTGCTGGGCCCGGCCGTTGGGGGCCGTCAACCCGTTCGACGCGCCGTCCTGGTTGACGGCGGATCCGCGCACGACCGCGAGCACCGGGTGCCCGTTGCGCCGCGCGTCCGAGAGCCGCTCCAGCACCAGGACGCCCGCGCCCTCGGACCAGGCGGTCCCGTCGGCGGCGTCGGCGAAGGGCTTGCAGCGGCCGTCGGAGGCCAGTCCGCCCTGCGCGGTGAACTCGACGAAGGCGTCCGGGCTGGACATCACCGAGGCGCCGCCGGCCAGGGCCAGCGAGCACTCCCCGGCGCGCAGCGCGCGGGCGGCCAGGTGGAGCGAGACGAGGGCGGAGGAGCACGCGGTGTCGACGGTGACGGCCGGGCCCTCCAGACCGAGGGTGTAGGAGAGGCGGCCGGACAGGACGCTCGCCGTGTTGCCGGTGGCGGCGTGGCCGCGGACGTCGGCGGTGCCGCGGCGCAGCACGGTCAGGTAGTCCTGCCCGTTGGTGCCGACGAAGACGCCGGTGTCGCTGCCGCGCAGCCGGTCGGGGGCGATGCCGGAGCGCTCCAGGGCCTCCCAGGAGGTCTCCAGGAGGAGGCGCTGCTGGGGGTCCATGGCGAGGGCTTCGCGGGGCGAGATGCCGAAGAAGCGGGCGTCGAAGCGGCCGACGCCGTCGAGGAAGCCGCCGTGGAGGGTGGCGGAGCCGCCGCGGCCGAGGGCGTCGAGGTCCCAGCCGCGGTCGGCGGGGAACGGGCGGATGGCGTCGGCGCCGTCGCCGAGCAGTCGCCAGAGGTCCTCCGGGGACTCGATGCCGCCGGGGAAGCGGCAGGCCATGCCGACGATCACGACGGGGTCGTCCGAGACGTCCCGCGGGGCCGGGGCCCGGTCGGGTTCGGGGAGGGTGCCGAGGAGTTCGGCGAGGAGGTGGGCGGCCAGGTCCGCGGGGGTCGGGTGGTCGTAGACCAGGGTGGCGGGCAGGCTCAGGCCGGTGGCGGCGGTGAGGGCGTTGCGCAGTTCGACGGTGGTGAGGGAGTCCATGCCGAGGTCGGTGAAGGGCTGGTCGGCGCCGACGCGTTCGCCGCCCGCGTGGCCGAGGACGGCCGCGACGCGGGTGCGCACGAAGTCGAGGACGAAGCGCTCCCTGGCCTGCTCGGACAGTTCGGCGAGGCGCTGGCGCAGCCCGGACTCCGGGGCGGCCGCGGCCGGCCAGCCGGCCGCTCCGGCCAGCGGGGCGATCTGCGGGTCGGGCCGCTGCGCGGAGAAGACGGCGGCGAAGGGCTGGCAGTCGTTGTCGGCGAGGGTGAGCGC
>NZ_JBHWGD010000286.1:0-1561 GCF_042733235.1 Kitasatospora sp. NPDC059722 | reverse complement strand
CGGCTGGATCACCTCCTTTCTAAGGAGCAATATGCCGCTTGCAGGCGAATGTCCTGCACGGTTGCTCATGGGTGGAACGTTGACTATTCGGCACAGGAAGAGATCGGATGCTAGTACTGCTTCGGCGTGGAACGCGATCTGGGATTGACTGTGTCGGGCACGTTGTTGGGTCCTGAGGGAACGGAAACGTTGTCTCAGTGGTTGCCGGCCTCACTTGACGTGGTCTTCGGATCGTGGAGGGTGTGTGACTGGTCGTTGTTTGAGAACTGCACAGTGGACGCGAGCATCTGTGGCCAAGTTTTTAAGGGCGCACGGTGGATGCCTTGGCACTAGGAACCGATGAAGGACGTGGGAGGCCGCGATAGGCCCCGGGGAGCTGTCAACCGAGCTTTGATCCGGGGGTGTCCGAATGGGGAAACCCGGCAGTCGTCATGGGCTGTCACCCGCTGCTGAACACATAGGCAGTGTGGAGGGAACGCGGGGAAGTGAAACATCTCAGTACCCGCAGGAAGAGAAAACAACCGTGATTCCGGGAGTAGTGGCGAGCGAAACCGGATGAGGCTAAACCGTTTTGGTGTGAGACCCGGCAGGGGTTGCCAATGCGGGGTTGTGGGAATGAGCTTCAGTCGTCTGCCGGCGGCTGGGCGAGTCAGAAACCGTATGGGTAGTCGAAGGACATGCGAAAGGTCCGGCGTAGAGGGTAAGACCCCCGTAGACGAAATCTGTACGGCTTGCTTGCTCATCTCCCAAGTAGCACGGGGCCCGAGAAATCCCGTGTGAATCTGGCGGGACCACCCGCTAAGCCTAAATATTCCCTAGTGACCGATAGCGGATAGTACCGTGAGGGAATGGTGAAAAGTACCGCGGGAGCGGAGTGAAATAGTACCTGAAACCGTGTGCCTACAAGCCGTGGGAGCGTCGTTCGCCAGCTTGCTGGTGGGCCGTGACTGCGTGCCTTTTGAAGAATGAGCCTGCGAGTTTGCGGTGTGTAGCGAGGTTAACCCGTGTGGGGTAGCCGTAGCGAAAGCGAGTCCGAATAGGGCGTTTGAGTTGCATGCCCAAGACCCGAAGCGGAGTGATCTAGCCATGGGCAGGTTGAAGCGCGGGTAAGACCGTGTGGAGGACCGAACCCACCAGGGTTGAAAACCTGGGGGATGACCTGTGGTTAGGGGTGAAAGGCCAATCAAACTCCGTGATAGCTGGTTCTCCCCGAAATGCATTTAGGTGCAGCGTCACGTGTTTCTTGCCGGAGGTAGAGCACTGGATAGGCGATGGGCCTCACCGGGTTACTGACCTTAGCCAAACTCCGAATGCCGGTAAGTGAGAGCGTGGCAGTGAGACTGTGGGGGATAAGCTCCATGGTCGAGAGGGAAACAGCCCAGAACACCGACTAAGGTCCCTAAGCGTGTGCTAAGTGGGAAAGGATGTGGAGTCGCAGAGACAACCAGGAGGTTGGCTTAGAAGCAGCCACCCTTGAAAGAGTGCGTAATAGCTCACTGGTCAAGTGATTCCGCGCCGACAATGTAGCGGGGCTCAAGCACATCACCGAAGTCGTGTCATT
>NZ_JBHWGD010000285.1:0-1634 GCF_042733235.1 Kitasatospora sp. NPDC059722 | reverse complement strand
GGACCACACCGTCCTTGGTCGCCGAGGCGACGGGAGTACGGACCGCGATCACCGCGTGGTACTGCGACGCGTCCGAGCCCAGGCAGGAGGCCAGGATCTCCGCGACCGCCCCAGCCTCGATCGGGACCGTCTTCGCGCTGGTGACGGTGAAAGGAGCCTGGGTGACAGTGACGCGGGCATCGGATGAGCCGCTGCTGGGGACCGCCGGGGCGCCGGCCGAACCGGTGCCGCCGGCCGCGGGGGTGGGCGTGGCGGTGGGCGCTTCGGAGGGCTTGCCGCCGGCCGTGAGGGTGGGCGCTTCGGACGGCTTGCCGTGGGCCGCGGGGGTGGGCGTGGAAGTGCTGGTCGCGGCGGTGGCCGCTCCCCCCGCGGTCGCGATGACCGCGGCGGAGGCGGCGATGAGCATGATCGGGCGGATGCGCATGAATCCGTGTCCTTTCCTGCGGGGCGTCCGGTTGAAGCCCGCGCCCCTGTACGCCTCCCTGCGCCCGGCAGGTCGCACCCCGCACACGTGATCCAGTTCATAGGCCCTGGGCGCAACCCGGGGACGGCGCTCGTGCGTACAGGGCGGGAGGCTCCGCCCCAGGACGCACGGCTCCACCGCCGCGGCCGAGGAGTGCTTCCTCGCGAGCCGCCTGTGCCGCGAGCCGACGGACAGTCCCGGAAGAGAGGCCCTTGATGACGCCCCAGGAGTTCGACGCGTTCTACGCGGCGTCCTTCTCCCGCCTGACCGGGCAGCTCTACGCGATGACCGGCAACTGGTCCGAGGCGCAGGACGTGGTCCAGGAGGCCTTCATCCGCGCGTGGGACCGAAGGCTCACCTTCAACCCGGACGATGCCCCGGAGGCGTGGATCCGGACCACGGCCCGGCGGCTGGCCCTCTCCCGCTGGCGGCGTCTGGCCCGGGGCCTGCACTTGGCCGGACGCCACCACGGCCAGGAACCACCCACCGTCGAGCCGCCCACCGAGGAGCACCTGCTGGTGGTCACCGCGCTCCGCGACCTGCCCGAGGCGCAGCGGAGCGCCCTGGTCCTGCACCACATGTGCGACCTCTCCGTCGAGCAGGTCGCGGTCGAGACCGGCGCCAGCGTCAGCGCCGTCAAGAGCCGCCTCGCCCGCGGCCGGACCGCGCTCGCGGCCAGACTCGCCGACCGAACCCCGACCAGCGAGGAAGGAAGAATCCGTGTCTGACCCCGTCCACGACACCCTCGGCGACCGGCTGCGGCTGCTCGGCACGCAGATGCCCGCACCGACCCTGCCCGCTGCGGAGATCCGCCGACGCGCCGACCGGCGCCGCCGCCGGCGGCACGCCCTGGGCGCGACCGCGGCCTGCACCGCAGCAGCCCTGTGCCTGGCTGTCCCGTCCGTGCTGCACTCACCGGGACCACACCAAGGATCCGCACTGAACTCACCGGAGCCACAACAAGGAGCAGCCACCACGGCCGCCTCCTCCGCGTCGGCTTCCCCCCACCCTCCGGCCGCTTTCACCGTCACCAGTACGAGGACGGTCCCGATCGATGCCGGGGCGGTCGCGGAGATCCTGGCCTCCTGCCTGGGCTCCGACGCGTCGCAGTACCACGCGGTGATCGCGGTCCGCACTCCCGTCGCCTCGGCGACCAAGGACGGTGTGGTCA
>NZ_JBHWGD010000284.1:0-1641 GCF_042733235.1 Kitasatospora sp. NPDC059722 | reverse complement strand
GAAACGCTCCTCCGCCAGCCAGCCCAGCTCCAGCTCCAGCACCTGCGCCGCACGCGCGTGCACGTCGCCGTCCGCCGGTCGGATCACCACTACTGGCGGCACGTCCTCCGGCACCTCCGCCAGGGACTCGACCTCCGCGAACTCCGGTGCGGCTGCGGTCTTCACCGGCACCCAGTCCACCCGGAACAGCCCGTCCCGGGCCGCTGCCGGCTCCCCGCCCGCCACCGCGCGCAGGGCCAGCGACCCCACCGACGCCACCGGCAGGCCCTCGGCGTCGGCGACCGCCACCGCGACGGACTCCTCGCCGGTCCGGGTGACGCGCACGCGCACCGAGGACGCGCCGGAGGCGTGCAGCGACACGTCCTCCCACGAGAACGGGACGACGCCGTGCGGCAGCCCGTTGACGGCCGTCACGTGCAGGGCGGCGTCGAGCAGCGCCGGGTGCAGGCCGTAGCCGGTGCCCTCGGTGCCCTCCGGGAGGGCGACGTCGGCGAACACCTCGTCCCCGCGCCGCCAGGCCGCCCGCAGGCCCTGGAACACCGGACCGTACGCGTAGCCGCCGTCGGCCATGCCCTCGTACAGCCCGGTCAGGTCGACCGCCTCGGCGCCGGCCGGCGGCCAGACGGTCGTGTCGAACGGGGTGCGCGTCTCCCCCGCGGCCAGGACGCCGGTCGCGTGCTGGTCCCAGGCGCGGCCGTCGGCGCCCTCGGGCCGGGAGGCGACGGTGAAGGTGCGGCGGCCGGTCTCGTCGGCCGCGCCGACGCGCAGTTGCAGCTGGACGCCCTCGTGCTCGGGCAGCACGAGCGGTGCGGCCAGGGTCAGTTCCTCGACGCGGTCGCAGCCCGCCTCGTCCCCGGCGCGGACGGCCAGTTCGAGGAACGCGGTGCCGGGCAGGAGGACGTTGCCGCGCACGACGTGGTCGGCGAGCCAGGGGTGCGACCGGCGGGAGAGCCGGGAGGTGAACAACAGGCCGTCGTCGTCGGAGAGTTCGAGCGAGGCGGAAAGCAGCGGGTGGTCGGCGCTGTCGAGGCCTGCGGCGCCGAGGTCACCGGCCGCTTCGGCAGCGGCGTCGGGCCAGTACCGGCGGTGCTGGAAGGCGTAGGTCGGCAGGTCGACCGGGCGGGCGCCGGTGCCGGCGAAGAGGGCGGCCCAGTCGACGTGCGCACCGGTGACGTGCAGGCGTGCGAGGGCGGTCAGGACGGTCGTGTCCTCGGCCTGGTCCTTGCGGAGGGCGGAGGCCAGCACGGCGTCGTCGGAGAGCGAGGAGGCCGCGAGCGCGGTGAGGACACCGTCGGGGCCGAGCTCCAGGAAGCGCGTGACGCCCGCGGCTTCCAGCGTGCGGATGCCGTCGCCGAAGCGGACGGCCTCGCGGACGTGGCGCACCCAGTAGTCGGGGGTGGTGAAGTCCTCTCCGAGGCCGAGGGCGCCGGTCAGGTTGGAGACCACCGGGATCGACGGCGCGTTGTACGTCAGCCCGTTGAGGACCTCGCGGAAGTCCTCCAGCATCGGGTCCATCAGCGGCGAGTGGAACGCGTGCGAGACGCGCAGCCGCGTCGTCTTGCGGTCGGCGAAGTGCTCCCGGACCGCCGCAACCGGCACCACCGCCCCGCAAAACACCACGGAGGGGGGCGCGGAGTCCGC
>NZ_JBHWGD010000283.1:0-1690 GCF_042733235.1 Kitasatospora sp. NPDC059722 | reverse complement strand
CCGGTGTGGGGGGGGGGGGGGGGGGGGGGGGGGCGGGCGCCCGGGGGGGCGGGTGGACGCGCGCCGGCTCGTGGTGTCGTCAGACGGTCAGCAGGTCCGGGTTGGCGGCCTTGTCGGTGGGCAGGAAGTCGTCGGGCACGGGGTACTGGCCGAGCACGTAGTTCAGGATCGCCGCGTGCATGGCCTCGACGGGGGCGATGCTCGCGGCCGTCGCGATCCCGGCCGCACCGGTCACGTTGTACGTCGCGAAGAGGTAGGTCTGGGCGGCCTGGTCCTCCAGTTCGAGCGCGAGTTTGGCCACGTCCCCGACCGAGGCCGCCTTGCCGAGGGCCGCCATCGTGTCCGCCTGGTTGGACAGCGGCACGTCGTTGATCGCGGGCAGTCCGGCGCCGGTGAGGACGGCGTTCCAGGCCTTGGCGTGGTCGGCGTGCTGGTTCATCGCGGTGGTCACGAACGTCGCGACCGCCGGCGGCACCGTGCCGAGCTTGCCCGCGCCCGCGGCGTCCAGCGCGGCCTTGTAGGCGCCGACCGCCTGGTTCTCCAGCGCGACGGCCAGCGCGACGACCCGCAGGTCCCCGGTGTAGCCGCCGGACGCCGACGGCGCGCCGGACACCGCACTGGCCGAGCCGGCCGGACTGGTCGGCGCCGGGTCCTTGACGCTCTTGCTGCCGGAGCACGCCGCCAGCGTGAGGGCCGCGGCCACGCCGCCCGCGCCGAGCAGGAACCGGCGCCGGCCAGGATCGGCCGGGACCGAGGCGCGGAGCTCTTCCCCGAGGTCGCGCGCGGAGGCCCGCATCAGCGGCAGCGTGGCCCGGTGGGCCTCGTCCATCTCCCGGGTCAGGCGGGCGAGTTCGGCCTCGCCGAGGGCGGGCTCCCAGGTGCGGTCGGCGGTCACTGGACGGCCCCTTCGGTGATCGGGGAGGCGTTGTCGGTCTTGTAGAAGGCGTCCGGGAAGCCCACGCTGCCGGCCGCGGCGGGCAGCTTCGCCGGGTCCACCGGGATCGTGATCAGATCGGCGGCGTTGCCCGCCAGCAGCGCCTGCACGGCGAGCAGCACGGCCCGGTGCTGCGCCTCCACCGGGGCGACGGAGGCGAAGAGCTTGCGCAGGTCGGCGCTGGAGACCTGGCCGACGTTCTTGGTGTACGTCTGGGCGGCGACGTCCTCCAACGTGATCGCGAGCTTCACCACGTCGGCCGGCGTCTTGATCGTGGGCAGCGTCTGGTCGACCACCGCCTTGTACTTCGGGTCCGGGCCGGTCTGCGCCTTGCCGCCGCCGGCGGTCGCGGCGGCGTTGAAGGCCTGGGCGTGCGCCTGGTGCTGCTCGGTGGTCTTGGCGATGAACGCGGCCACCGTCTTGTTGCCGTCCTTGATGAACGGCAGGCCGGCGGCCGTCTGGTAGACGCTCACCGCCAGGTTCTCCAGCGCCGCGGCGGTCTGGAGCGCGCGGATGTCGTCCGCCGTCACGGCGCCGGAGGCGGATCCCGACGGCGACGGCGACGCCGAGGGCGAGGGCGAGGGCGAGTCCGCCGCCGCCCGGGCCGTGCCGAGCAGGCCCGCCCCGCCCACCAGGGCGGCGAGCGCGCCGCCCCGCCACCACGGCCGCGACGGCCCGGCGGCCTCCGCGAAGCCGCGCTGCGCGCCCCGCGTGAGCCGCATCGCGACGCTGTTCACTACAGGTGACTGCTCGGGG
>NZ_JBHWGD010000282.1:0-1705 GCF_042733235.1 Kitasatospora sp. NPDC059722 | reverse complement strand
GCGCCCGAGCACCCGCAGTGCGCAACCAATCCACCCCCAGAGACAGTCGGACCCGTCGACTTTCTATGAAGCGTCGAGCCGCGCTCGATCACAGCCCGGTGGCCAGCCAGGTGGTCACGGCCGCGGTGACGGTGAGCACGGCGTTGAGGGCGATCCGGCGGTCGCCGCCTGTCAGGTGAACGGCGATCGCGCCGGCCTGGAGGAGGACGAGGCCGACAGCGGCAACAACGGCCAGTGCGGGGGCGACACCCGTCAGCGGCGGCAGGATCAGACCGGCCGCGCCGAGCAGTTCCACCGCCCCCAGTGCCCTGACGGCGGGCAGGGGCACGCGGTCGACCCAGGCCATCATCGGGCGTAGCTGATCGGGGCTGCGGACCGCCTTCAGGGCGCCCGAGTAGAGGTAGAACAGCGCGAGCAGTCCCGCGACGGTTCCATAGGCGATGTGGTTCATGGTTCCCGTTCGGTGAATCAGGCGTGGTCGGTGGCGGGCTCGGTCGCGTAGCGGCTCATCGCGTCGAGGTTGGTTTGCGGCGTCAGGGGCCGCCCGTCGGCGAGCGCTTCCTGGAGGTCCCGGAAGTACTGCACGTACAGGTCGGGGGTGAACGTGCTGAGCATGACGGCGGGTTGGTCGGTGAGGTTGGCGAAGGTGTGCGGGGTGCCGGGCGGGACGATCACGAGCGTGCCCGTGGTGGCCTCGTAGTCGTCCGTCCCGACGGTGAACCGCACGGTGCCGGAGAGGACGTAGAAGCCCTCGTCGTGCCGGCCGTGGCGGTGCTGGGGCGGCCCCTGGGTGTGCGGGGCGAGGACGGACTCGGCGATCGCGAGGCGGTGTCCGGTGTGGCTGCCGTCCTCCAGGACGCGCATGCGCGTGGTGCCGAGGACAATCGTTTCGCCCTGGCCGGGCCCCACGACGTGCACGGCGGGCTCGCTGGTCTTCGCTTCTTCGGTCATGCTCACCAGTGCACCGCCGGGACCACACGGCCGTCCAAGACCTGTCCCGCAGCGCCGATACCTCGTGGGTATCGTTGCAGCGTGGAGCTACGAACCCTGCGCTACTTCGTGGCCGTCGCCGAGGAACTCCACTTCGGCCGGGCCGCCACCCGACTGCACATGAGCCAGCCGCCGTTGAGCCGGGCGATCAAGCGGTTGGAGGCCGAGGTCGGGGCCCTGCTGTTCGCCCGCTCGCCCACGGGCGTCACGCTCACGCCGGTGGGCGCGGTGCTGCTCGACGAGGCGCGGGCCCTGCTCGACCACGCCGACCGCGTTCGGGAGCGGGTGAGCGTCGCGGCCGGCGTCGCGGCCATCACCGTCGGCATCCTGGGCGACGGCACCGATCCGGGCGTGGCCAGGCTGGCCGCCGCCTACCGTCGGAGCCACCCCGGCGTCGACATCCGCATCCGTGACACCGACCTGACCGACCCGACCTGCGGGCTGCGCGCCGGACTGGTCGACGTCGCGCTGACCAGGGCGCCCTTCGACGAGACTGCCCTGACGGTGCGCGCGCTGCGGGCCGATCCGGTCGGCGTGGTGCTGCGCGCCGACGATCCGCTGGCCCGCCGCGACCGGCTGCGGCTGGCCGAGCTGGGCGACCGCCGCTGGTTCCAGTTCCCGCCGGGCACCGACCCCGCGTGGCAGTCGTACTGGAACGGCGGCACGCCGCGCGAGGGCCCGGTGGTGCGCGCCGTCCCGGAATGCCTTCAGGCTG
>NZ_JBHWGD010000281.1:0-1719 GCF_042733235.1 Kitasatospora sp. NPDC059722 | reverse complement strand
GCGCGCTCGGCGACGGGGCCGGCCACGCCGAGTGGCTGCTGCGCGAACTCGCCGCCACCGGACCGGTCGTGACGTACCACCGCGCCGGCTACGGCCGCAGCAGCTACACCGGCGGCCGGCACTTCGACATCGACGCGGCCGCCGCCGACCTCGCCGACCTCGTCCGCCACGTCGCCGGCGAGCGGCCCGTCGTACTCGTCGGCCACTCCCTCGGCGGCTACCTCGCCGCCACCGCCGCCCGCCGCCTGCCCGGCCACGTGCTCGCCCTCGGGCTCGTCGACCCTTCCCACCCGGGGGAGCCGCTGGGCCGCGTCGACACCAGCCCCGCGAGCGCGTCCCCGGACGGCGTCGTCCTGCGCCTCGACGCCGACGCCCGCACCTGCGCGGCCGTCCGGCGCGAGTGGCGCGGCGCCCGCGCCCGCTTCCTGCGGCACGAGGGCCGGCTGCCCCGCGCCGACGTGCCCACGATCGTCATCACCGGCAAGCGCTCCGGGGACCTGCGCGACCGGCTGCGCCTCCAGCGCGAGTACTGCGAGGCCGCGCCGACCGCCGTCCACCGCGAACTCGACGCCCCGCGCGAGCAGTTGGTGACCCACTGGGCCGTGGCGCAGCACGTCGGCCAGTTGCTGGGCGAGTTCGTCGACTCGCTGGCCGCGGGCTGGGCCGTCACCGTGCCGGTCCCGCCGGGCGCCACGCGCGGACACGCCTGAGCGTCCGCGCACCCAGGACTCGCCCCTTCCTCCCGGTGACACCCCTCCTGGGAGGAGGGGATTCGCACGGTCTGCCGCTAGTGCCGCGGCACTAGCGCGGGCGCCGCGGGCCGTTCTCGTCGTGCACTTCCGCGAACTCGACCACCATCGAGCCGTGGCGGCGCATCCTCGCACCGGGGGCGGGGTGCTGGCCGGTGACGACCCAGACGCCGGGCCAGGTCAGCGCGCTGACGGGCGGGCCGTCCGGATCGCCGCTGGCGATGGCGAGGCCCGCCTCCCCCGCGACCTTGCGCGCCTGGGGCACGAGCAGCCCGACCACGTCGGGCACCGTCACCTCGGGGGCCGTGCTGGGTCCGATCCACGTCATGTCACCCTCCCGGGACCAGCCTGCCGCCGATGCCTCCCGGAGGGAAGACGGCGGCACCCGACGGCCCCTCGGTGCGGGGCCGGCGGGTGCCGGTCGGACGTGTGCCGGGCGCGGGTCAGCCGAGGCTGGTGACGGCGGCCTTGACCTTGTCCCCGATGGCGGCGGGCAGCGGGACGTAGCCCTTGTCCCCGATGGCCTTCTGGGCGGCGTCGCCGACGGTGTAGGACAGGAAGCCCTTGAGGGTGTCGAGGGTGTCCGCCTTGTTGCCCTTGTCGCAGACGATCTCGTAGGTGACGAGGACGATCGGGTAGGCGTTGTCGGCCTTGGTGGCGTAGTCGAGGGACAGGGCGAGGTCGCCGTCGGTGCCCACGACGGTGGAGGAGGCGAGGGTGAGCGCGGCGTTGGCGGCCGTCGCCGCGACGGGCTTGGCGGCGCCGGTGCCGACCTGGGCGCTCTTCAGGTTGTTGGTCTGGGCGTAGGACAGCTCGGCGTAGCCGATCGAGTTCTTGACCTGCTTGATCTGGGCCGAGACGCCGGCGCTGCCGTTGGCGGACTGGCCGCCCTTGCCCTTCCACGCCTTGTCCGGCGCGGCGCTACAACCCCCCCCGGAGGTAGTGGCGAAGTATGAGGTAATGTTGTAGG
>NZ_JBHWGD010000280.1:0-1735 GCF_042733235.1 Kitasatospora sp. NPDC059722 | reverse complement strand
CCCCCCCGCCGCGCGCCCCCCCCCCGAGCTGTGCGTGCTGACGGCCCGGCACCCGGCCGGCCCGATGGCCGCTCGCGCCCGCGACCTGGCCGGGACCCTGGACCACCGCGTCGTCCACCCCGCGGACCCGCGCTGGGAGAGCCTCACGCCCACCGAGCGGCACACCGCCGAACTGGCGGGCCGGGGCCGCAGCAACCGGGACATCGCCGCGCTGCTGGCCGTCTCCAGCCGCGCCGTCGAACTCCGGCTCAAACGGGCCTACCTCAAGCTCGGCATCCACGGCCGCCCCGAACTGCGGGCGCTGGTCCGTGCCATGGAAGGACACTGAACGATGCTCCACGACCGGGACACCGAACTCGCCGCGGTACGCCGGGCCCTGTGCGACGCCGACGGGGGCCGCTCGTCGCACCTGCTGCTCACCGGTCCGTTCGGCATCGGACGCTCGGCCTTACTGCGCGCCCTGCCCGGTCTGGCCGACGGTCTGCGCGTGCGGGTCCTGCGGGCCGACGCCGCCCCGATGGAGCAGGACTTCGCGTTCGGTGTCGTGCGCCAGTTGTTCGACAGCCTCCTCACCGTTCTGCCCGCCGACGCCCGGGAGCGGTGGCTCGCGCGCGCCGGAGCGGCCCGTGCCGTCCTCGGCGACTTCGTCCCGGACACCCTGGACACCCTGGACACCCCGGACGCGACGGACACCCCGGACGCGACGGACACCCCGGACGGGCCGGACACCGCGACGGATCCCGCCGGCGCCGAGCCGACCGGCGCCGTCCTCGCCGACCTGCGCCGCCTGCTCGCCGAACTGAGCGCCGACGCACCCCTGTTGCTGCTCGTCGACGACCTCCAGTGGGCCGACCGCCCGTCGCTGCGCTGGCTCGCCCACCTCACCGCCCGCCTCGACGGCCTGCGCGTCGTCGTGGTGTGCACGCTGCGCGACGGCGACCAGGGCTCGTGGCACCCGCTGGTCCGCGAGGTCGCCGACACCGGCCGCGAGCTGCGACTGACGGCGCTGTCGCCCACCGCCACCCGGGCCCTGATCCGTGACCGCTTCACCGACCCGGGCCACCCGCAGACGGCCCGTCCGCAGACCGCCGATCCGGAGACCGCGGACCCCGGCAGAACGGAACCCACCGGCATCGACACCGAGTTCGCCGACGCCTGCCACCGGGCCGCCGCCGGCAACCCGCTCTTCCTGGTCTCCCTGCTCGACGTCATCGCCGCCACCACGGCCCGCCCGACCGCCGCCCACGCCGAGACCGCCCGCACCCTGCGCCCCGGGCGCCTGCGCGACCGGATCGTGACGTGCCTGCGCACCCAGAGCGCGCCCGTGCGCGACCTCGCCGCCGCGATCGCCACCCTCGGCGAGCCCGGCGACACCGCGCCCGCCGGGCGCCTCGCCGGCCTGGACCCCGTCGGCTGCGCCGCCGCCCTGCGCGCCCTGCACCACCTCGGCCTGCTGCCCGACCCGCACCGCGCCGCCTTCGTCCACCCCGTCGTCCGGGACGCCGTCGAGGCCTCGATGAGTGCCGGCGAGCGCCAGCGCCGCCACGAGGGCGCCGCCGCCGTGCTGTACGACGCGGGGCGCCCGGCCGAGGAGGTCGCGGCCCAGCTGATGGCCGTCGCGGCCTCCCGGCACCCGTGGTCGGGCGCCGTCCTGCGCGGCGCCGCCGACACCGCGCTGCGCCGCGGCGAACCCGCGCCGGCCGCCCGCTACCTGCGCCGCGCCCTGCTGGACGTC
>NZ_JBHWGD010000279.1:0-1818 GCF_042733235.1 Kitasatospora sp. NPDC059722 | reverse complement strand
GGGGGGGGCGCGGGTGTGGGGGTTGGGGGGGGGCTGTTTTGTTCGTCCCTCCCCCCTCCCCCCCCACCGGCTGCGCTGCTCAGCGTGGGGTGAGCGGCCTGCGGAAGCCCGTCACCGCCAGCCAGGCGCCGAGCGCCGCCACGGCGGTACCGAGCAGCAGGGCCGGCACCGCCGTGCCCGTCCCGGGGAGGCCGAGGGCTAGGGCGCGCGTCGAATCGATGGCGTACGTCAGGGGGTTGACGTGGGCGACGGCGGCGAGCCAGTCCGGGAGGTCGGCGGTCGGGACGTAGGCGCTGGAGGCGAACATCAGGGGGAGCACGGCGATGATCGCGAGGTTCTGGATCGGCTCGGCCCGGCGCAGCCAGGCCGCCGCCGCGATGAACAGCCAGCCGAGCGCCCAGCTCATGAACAGCGTCAGCCCGATCGAGGCGGCGACCGCGCCGGCCCCGCCGCGCGGGTGGTAGCCGAGGACGAGGGTGCCGAGCGCCAGGATGATCACGGCCTGGACGGCGGCGCGCACGAGCGTGGTGAGGCTGCGCGCGACGAGCAGCGAGCTCGGGGCGACGGGCAGGCAGCGCAGGCGGGCGACGATGCCGTTCTGGAGGTCCTCGACGAGGCCGACCCCGGACTGGACGGCGGACTGCACCGCGTTGTCGACGAGGACGGCGGGCAGGACGAAGTCCAGGTAGGTGACGTCCGGCGGGAAGTGCGGGGGGAGCCCCATGCGGCTGAACACCTGGGAGAGCACCACGAGCGTGATGACGGGCTGGAGCAGGCCGAAGAGCAGGACCGCCGGGTCGGTCACGAGCGCGCGCAGCGACCGGCCGGTGAGGATGCGGACCTGGGTGAGCCGCGAACTGCCGCGCCAGGCGGGCGCGGTGGCCGTCGGGGTGCGGGGCGGTCGGCCGGTTTCGAGGGTGGTGGTCACCGCTTGGGTCCTTCCGGGCTGACGAGCTGGTCGAGGCCGTCTGGGTGGTGGGCCAGGGCGAGGTAGACGTCGTCGAGGCCGGGTTCGCCGAACGTGAGCTCGGCGGCCTCGACCCCGACCCCGTCGAGCGCCCGGACGACGGCGGCGATGTCGCGGGTGGCCTCGATGGGGACGACGAGGGCGGCGCCGTCGCGCCCGCTGACCGGGGCGAGCCCGGCCCGGCGCAGCGCGTCGGCGGCTCGCTCGAAGTCGCGGCCGGCGTCGCTCCCGGGGGCGCTCCCGGAGCTGCCTCCGGCAGGCCCGTCGAGGACGATGGTGACGGTCCGCCGGCCGACCCGGGCCTTGAGTTCCGCCGGGGTGCCGTGGGCGACGACGCTCCCGCCGGAGAGCACGGTGATGGCGTCGGCGAGCCGGTCGGCCTCGTCCAGGTACTGGGTGGTGAGCAGCACGGTGGTGCCCTCGGCGACGAGGCCTTCGACGATCTCCCAGAGGCCGAGCCGGCTCACCGGGTCGAGCCCGGTGGTGGGTTCGTCGAGGAACACCACCTCGGGCCGGCCGACCAGGCTCGCGGCGAGGTCGAGGCGCCGACGCAGGCCGCCGGAGTAGCCGCGGGCGGGCCGGTCGGCGACGTGGCCGAGGTCGAACAGGTCGAGGAGCTCGTCGGCGCGGGCGCGTCCGGCGCGGCGTCCGGCGCCGAGCAGCCCGGCGAGCAGGAGGAGGTTGTCGCGCCCGCTGAGCCGCCCGTCGACGGTCGCGTACTGGCCGGTGAGGCCGATCCGGCGGCGGACCTCGGCGGGGCGGCGCCGGACGTCGAACCCGGCGACGCTGGCCCGGCCGGTGGTGGGCGCGAGGGCGGTGGTGAGGACGCCGACGAGGGTGGTCTTGCCGGC
>NZ_JBHWGD010000278.1:0-1826 GCF_042733235.1 Kitasatospora sp. NPDC059722 | reverse complement strand
GCGCCGGGGGTTCCGCTGGGTTTTAAACCGTAATCGTTCTGGTGGGCCCGACCGGCGGGTAATTTGTGGTGGTGGTGGTGGGGGGGGGGCCCCCCCGGGGGGGCGGGGGCGCCCCCCCCGACGCAGCCGCGTGTGATCACGTTCCTGGGCATCGGGGCGGCCCAGGCCACCCTGGTCCGGGTAGGGCGACCGGTGACGATGGTGCGGCCGCCCGAACCCGTTGCGAGAAAAGGGATTTCGTGGCTCCTCCGGGCCCTCTGTACGGTCCGGCTCATGGACTGGAACTTCGAATCGGCCGAGAACCTCGCGGTCGCCCTGCGCTCCGGCGACGTGACCTCGGTGGAACTGACGGACGCGGCGATCGCCCGCATCGAGCGGGAGGACGGCGCGGTCAACGCGATCTGCGTACCGGACTTCGACCGGGCGCGCGCCGCCGCCCGCAGCGCCGACGAGGCGCTCGCCCGGGGCGAGGACCGCCCGCTGCTCGGCATCCCGGTGACGGTCAAGGAGTCCTACGACGTCGCCGGGCTCCCCACGACCTGGGGCCTCCCGCAGCACCGCGACCACCTGCCGGCCGAGGACGCGGTGCAGGTCGCGCGGCTCCGGGCGGCGGGCGCGGTCGTGCTCGGCAAGACCAACGTGCCCGTCGGGCTGCAGGACATCCAGAGCTTCAACGGCATCTACGGCACCACCGGCAACCCCTGGGACCACACCCGTACGTCGGGCGGCTCCTCCGGCGGGTCGGCGGCGGCCCTGGCCTCCGGGTTCGGCGCGCTGTCCATCGGCTCCGACATCGCCGGCTCGCTGCGCACCCCCGCGCACTTCTGCGGCATCTACGCCCACAAGCCGACGCTCGGGCTGGCCGCGGCCCGCGGCATGGCCCTGCCGTCCGCGCCGGTCCTGCCGGCCGAGCTGGACCTCGCCGTCGTCGGCCCGATGGCGCGCACGGCCCGCGACCTGACGCTCCTGCTCGACGTGATGGCCGGGCCGGATCCGCTGACCTTCGGTGTGGCGTACGGCCTGGCGCTGCCGCCCGCGCGCCACGAGCGGCTCGCCGACTTCCGGGTCCTGGTCCTCGACGAGCACCCGTACATCCCGACCGGCGCCGCCGTGCGGGCGGGAATCGACCGGGTGGCCGCCGCGCTCCTCGAAGGCGGCGCCCGCGTCGACCGGCACAGCCCGCTGCTGCCCGATCCGGCGGAGGCCGCCAGGCTCTACACCCAGCTCCTGATCTCGGGCGCCACCGCACACTTCCCCGTCGAGGCGTACGAGGAACTGCAGTCCCTCGCCGCCGCGTTGAGCCCCGACGACCAGAGCCTCGACGCGGTGCGGCTGCGCGCCATGGTGTTCACCCACCGCGACTGGATCGTGGCGAACAACCACCGCGAGCTCCACCGCCACGCCTGGCGTCAGTTCTTCGCCGAGTACGACGCCGTGGTGTGCCCGATCACCCCGACCCCGGCGTTCCCGCACGACCACACCCCCGACCTGAGGGCGCGCAGCCTCGACATCGACGGCGTCGCACACCCGTACATGGACCAGCTGGTCTGGGCCGGCATGGCCACGATGCCCGGTCTGCCCGCCACCGCCATACCCGCGGGGCGGTCCCCCGAGGGCCTCCCGGTGGGCGTGCAGATCATCGGCCCGATGTTCGAGGACCGGACCCCGCTGAAGCTGGCCGAGCTCCTGGAAGAGAGGATCGGCGGCTTCACCGCACCGAGGTAGCGCACGCTCCGGCGGCCACGCGCGCGGCCCGGGGGGGGGGGGGGCGGAGAGGGCGATCAGCGCAGACCCACCACAGCACCACCGCAGGGTCGTGCTGGTGA
>NZ_JBHWGD010000277.1:0-1842 GCF_042733235.1 Kitasatospora sp. NPDC059722 | reverse complement strand
GGGCTGCGGGGGCGCCGCCGGCGGGCGGGAAGCTGCGCGGGATTGGCCACGCGCCCGGCGCGGGGGCGGCGGGCGCCGGAGGGGCTGCGGGGGCCGGGGCCGGGGCTGCGACCGGGGCCTCCTGGACAGGTGCAGGAGCCGGAGCCGGGACGTCCGCTGCGGGCGGCGCCACCACCGGTGCCACCACCGGTGCTGCCACCGCGGGGGCGGCCATCACGGGCGCCGCCATCACGGGCGCGGCCGTGCCCGGTACCGCCATCGGCGCGGCGAAACCGCCCGCCGCCGCCCGCCGCTCCAGCTTGTCGAGCCGTGCCTGGAGCGACAGCTCGTCGCTGTAGGCGCCGGGCAGCATCACGCGGGCGCAGATCAGCTCCAGCTGGAGCCGGGGGGCCGCGTTGCCGCGCATCTCGGTCAGCCCGGTGTTGACGATGTCGGCGGCCCGGCTGAGCTCGGCCGCCCCGAAGGCGTCCGCCTGGGCCTGCATCACGGCGACGCGGTCGGCGGGGGCGTCGATCAGCCCCTTCTCACCCGCCTCCGGCACGGTGGCGAGGATCACGAGGTCGCGCAGTCGCTCCAGCAGGTCCGTGACGAACCGGCGCGGGTCGTGCCCGCCCTCGACCACCCGGTCGATCACCTGGAACACCGTCGCGCCGTCCTGCGCGGCGAAGGCGTCCACCACCTCGTCCAGCAGCGCCGAGTCCGTGTACCCGAGCAGCGCCGTCGCCATCTGGTACGTCACGCCGCCCTCGGTGGCGCCGGCCAGCAGCTGGTCCATGACCGACATCGAGTCGCGCACGGACCCGGCGCCGGCCCGGACGACGAGCGGGAACACCGCGTCCTCGACCTGGATGCCCTCCCGGCCGCAGACCTCGGCCAGGTAGTCGCGCAGCGTGCCGGGCGGGACCAGCCGGAACGGGTAGTGGTGCGTCCGGGACCGGATCGTCCCGATGACCTTCTCCGGCTCGGTGGTCGCGAAGATGAACTTGAGGTGCTCCGGCGGCTCCTCCACCACCTTGAGCAGCGCGTTGAACCCGGCCGAGGTCACCATGTGCGCCTCGTCCAGGATGAAGATCTTGTACCGGCTGTGCACCGGCGCGAAGAACGCCCGCTCGCGCAGCTCGCGCGCGTCGTCCACACCACCGTGCGACGCGGCGTCGATCTCGATCACGTCGATCGACCCGGGCCCGCCCGTGGCGAGGTCCCGGCAGGACTGGCACTCGCCGCAGGGCGTCGGCGTGGGCCCCTGCTCACAGTTCAGACAGCGGGCCAGGATGCGTGCGCTCGTCGTCTTCCCACAGCCGCGCGGCCCGCTGAACAGGTACGCGTGGTTGACCCTGTTGTTGCGCAGGGCCTGCTGGAGCGGAGCGGTCACGTGCTCCTGCCCGATGACCTCCGCGAAGGTCTCGGGGCGGTAGCGGCGGTACAGGGCTAGGGACACACCCCCGACGATATCGGGACGGACCGACAAACGCGGCACCCCTCGTCCCACCCGCAGCCCCTTGGAAGGCCCTCCGGGAACGCAAAGACCCCCCGTGCACCCGCCAGAGCCCTCCTACCCTTGCTGCCTTCCGGCCCTGGGGGGGTTCAGAGAGATAACGCCACACGAGGGGCTGCCCCCAACACTACCGGATCCCAGCCCCGACGATCCACAGGCCACCCCCACCTCCCCACCTCGGGATAGCTGGTCGCGAGCACCCCAAAACATGTACTAAGCTCTCCCACGGAGGATTCGCCTAGAGGCCTAGGGCGCACGCTTGGAAAGCGTGTTGGGGGCAACCCCTCACGAGTTCGAATCTCGTATCCTCCGCCTTTGCCTAGCAAGGCAGTTGAAGGCCCCGACCG
>NZ_JBHWGD010000276.1:0-1850 GCF_042733235.1 Kitasatospora sp. NPDC059722 | reverse complement strand
GGACCCGGCCGCCGAGTCCTGGGCGAACATCACCGCGATGGACGACCTCGTGGCCGAGGTGCTCACCACCACCGACCGCCTGGTGGTCGCCGCCGTCGCGGGCAACGCGGCGGCCGGCGGCCTGATGCTCGCCCTGGCGGCGGACGAGGTGTGGTGCCGCGGCGGATCAGTCCTCAACCCGCACTACCGGCTGATGGGCCTGTACGGGTCGGAGTACTGGACGTACACCCTGCCCCGACGGGTGGGCGCACCCGAGGCCGAGCGGCTGACCCGCCAGGCGCTCCCGATGTCCGCGGCGATGGCCGAGCGGGCCGGCCTGGTCGACCGGGTACTCGCCTGCGGCCCGCAGGAGTTCGGGCCGACCGCGGCCCACCTGGCCGGGCTGCTCGCCGCCTCGCCGGGCGCGCAGCGCCGGATCGCCGAGAAGAAGGCCGTCCGCGAGGCCGACGAGCGGAGGAAGCCGCTGGCCGCCTACCGGGCCGAGGAGCTCGCGGTGATGCACCGGCAGTTCTTCACACCCGAATCGCCGTACCACGCGCTGCGCTCCGCGTTCGTCCGCAAGCGTCCCGCGCCCGAGGGCCTCCTCGCCCGGACGTGACCCGAACGGCCCAGCCGGCTTGCGTCCACCGGGCGACCCGCACGGCTCTCCGGACCGGCGTTCGATCCGAACGGTTGCTATGACTGTCTTTGAGCCATTTCGTCCGGCTCCCATCCCCGAGGAGGCATCCTCATGGGTGCTGCAACAGCTGCATCAACCGACACCGACGTGGTGCACATTCTCTGGATCAACGCGGGCCTCAGCTGCGACGGCGACTCCGTCTCGCTGACCGCCGCGATGCAGCCGAGCATCGAGGAGATCGTCACCGGCGCGCTGCCCGGCCTGCCCAGGGTCGCGGTGCACTGGCCGCTGATCGACTTCGAGTGCGGCCCGGTCCAGGGCGCGGACAACTTCGTCGAGTGGTTCTTCAAGGCCGAGCGCGGCGAGATCGAGCCGTTCGTGCTGGTCGTCGAGGGGTCCATCCCCAACGAGAAGATCAAGAAGGAGGGCTACTGGTGCGGCTTCGGCGACGACCCCGCGACCGGCCAGCCCATCACCACCAGTGAGTGGCTGGACCGGCTCGCCCCCAAGGCGACCGCGGTGGTGGCCATCGGCACGTGCGCCACGTACGGCGGCATCCACGCGATGGCCGGCAACCCGACCGGCGCCATGGGCGTGCCGGACTACCTCGGCTGGGACTGGAAGTCCAAGGCCGGGCTGCCGATCGTCTGCGTGCCGGGCTGCCCGATCCAGCCCGACAACTTCGCGGAGACCCTCACCTACCTGCTCTACCAGCTGGCCGGCTCCGCGCCGATGATCCCGCTCGACGACAAGCTGCGGCCCGCCTGGCTGTTCGGCGCCACCGTGCACGAGGGCTGCGACCGCGGCGGCTACTACGAACAGGGCCAGTTCGCCACCGACTACGGCACGCCCGAGTGCCTGGTGCGGCTCGGCTGCTGGGGACCGGTCGTCAAGTGCAACGTCGCCAAGCGCGGCTGGATCAACGGCGTCGGCGGCTGTCCGAACGTCGGCGGGATCTGCATCGCCTGCACGATGCCGGGCTTCCCGGACAAGTTCATGCCCTTCATGGACCCGCCGCCCGGCTCGCGCGTCTCCACCGGCGCCAGCGGCGTGTACGGGACGGTGATCCGCCGGCTGCGCGCGATTACGCAGAGCACCGTCGACAAGGAACCGAAGTGGCGCCACACCGGCCGCCACCTGACCACCGGTTACCGCCCGCCCTGGTGACGCCCGGGGGGGGGGGGGCGGGGGCCCCGCCGCCCCGCGGGCGCGCCCGCCGCCCCCCCCCCCC
>NZ_JBHWGD010000275.1:0-1866 GCF_042733235.1 Kitasatospora sp. NPDC059722 | reverse complement strand
TTCAAGATGTGCGGCGCCGCGCCCGACCGGCTGGACGCGGAGGCCATCGTGGACGAGGTCCTGCTGCCGATGGTCCGCCCGTGAGAGCGGCGGACGCCGGTCCTCAGGCGCCGTCCGCGGGGGAGTCGGGCACGGCCGCGTAGGCCTTGGCGGCGGCGGCCTCGAAGAAGCGCAGCAGCTCGACCGGGAACGGCAGGACGAGCGTGGAGTTCTTCTCGGCGGCCACCTCGACCACCGTCTGGAGCAGGCGCAGCTGCATCGCCGCCGGGGTCTCGGCCATCGTCGTCGCGGCCTCGGCGAGCTTGGCGGCGGCCTGGAACTCGCCGTCGGCGGTGATGATGCGGGCGCGGCGCTCGCGGTCGGCCTCGGCCTGGCGGGCCATCGAGCGCTTCATGGTCTCGGGGAGCGTGACGTCCTTGATCTCCACCCGGTCGATGTGCACGCCCCACCCGGTGGCCGGGCTCTCCAGCATGATCTCCAGTCCGCGGTGGAGCTGCTCGCGGCCGGAGAGCAGGTCGTCGAGCTCGCTCTTGCCGATGATCGAGCGCAGCGAGGTCTGGGCGACCTGGAGCATCGCGAAGCTGTAGTTCTGGACGTCGACGGTGGCCTTGATCGGCTCGATGACCCGGAAGTACAGGACGGCGTCGACGCTGACGGAGACGTTGTCCTTGGTGATGCCCTCCTGCGCGGGCACCGGCATGGTGACGACCTGGACGTTGACCTTGCGCATGCGGTCGACGACCGGGATGAGGAGCGTGAGCCCGGGCTGGCGGGCCCGGCTGCGCACGCGGCCGAGCCGGAAGACGACCCCGCGCTCGTACTGCTGGACCACGCGGACGCCGGTGACGAGCCAGAACAGGGCCAGGACCAGGATGAGTACGACTATCGCCACGGTACTGCGACCTCCCCCGCCGCGGCGCAGCCCGCGCCGGGACCGGAGTGGCCCTGTCGCACGGGTGCGAGCCGCGGAGCACAGTATGCGCCCGGGGTGTGACGTCCGACAGGGAGCGGAACGGGCCTTGACGAATCGTTACGCTCCGGATGCCCCCGGCACCGGGGAACGGCCGGGCCCTGCCGGGGCGTTGAGTCCGGCGGGTGCTGGCGAGGGCCCGGCCGGGTGGGGGCGAGTGGTGGCCGGGGCTCCCGGCGGGCGCGGGCGAGCGGTGCCGGAAGCCGACGCCGGGCGCGAGCGGCAGCTCCGTGCGCCCCTGCGGCGACGACTTCGCCGCCCCGGCGGATTCAGCCAGGATGAACGTCAGGACATAGTTGATCCATACCAGTTGACAGTGCGGCAGCGGTTAGCGAATGCTGGTGCCCGGCGCCGGACGCGACCGAGCCACCCGCGCCTCGTTGCGCACCGGTCGCCGCCACCGGACCCCGGGTGCGCCCCGTCCTGCCGTACCCCCGTCGGCGGGGTCGGGGCGCCCCCGGGCCGGTATCACCTCCGCTCCGCCAGCACCGGGAAAGGGACCTCCGCCATGGCCCGTCTGCCGCACCGCTTCCGGCCTGCCGCCTCCTCGTCCCCCGTGCTGGGCCGCTCCGCCGCCCTCGCCGCCGCCGTCCTCGCCGGGGTCGTGGTGGGCGGGGCCGTCGAGGCCGTGCGGCGGCGCCGCGCCGCGCCGGCGGCCCACGGCGACGAGCGGACGATGACCACCACGGCGGGCAACGTGCTCGCGTACCGTGTGCACCGGCCGCCGGACGACGCCCCGGCCGACCCGTCCGCACCGCTCGTCGTCTTCGACGGCGCGCTCGGCGACGGGGGCCGCCCCCCCCGGGGGCGGGGGGGGGCGCCCGCCCCCCCCCCCCCCCCCGGGCCCCACCCCCCCCCCCCCGCCCGCCCCCCCCCCCACCCCCCCCCCCCCCCCG
>NZ_JBHWGD010000274.1:0-1905 GCF_042733235.1 Kitasatospora sp. NPDC059722 | reverse complement strand
CCCGCCGATCCGATCGCGCACCAGCTCCAGGACGGCCGCCCGGGGATGGGCCTCGCCCAGGCCCGCCTGGGGCTGCGCCCGCCCGGCCGAGGCGGCCGAGCCCGCGACCACCGCGCGCCGGACCCGGCCGCGCACCAGTCCGCGCAGCAGGGCGGGCACCGAGTCCTGGGCCCGCAGTGCCGCGAGGTCCAGGCGGACGGGCAGGATCGCGGGCTCGCCCGCCGCGAGCGAGGCGTCGAACAGGGCGGCGCCCTCGGCCGGGGTGAGCTCCGGCATGCCCGAGCGGGCGATCCGGTGCAGGTCGACGTCGGCGAGCGTGCCGATCATGCCGCCGTCGCGGGTCCACGGGCCCCAGGCCTGCGAGACGGCGGGCAGGCCGAGCGAGCGGCGGTGCACCGCGAGCGCGTCGAGGTAGGCGTTGCCCGCCGCGTAGGCGGCCTGGCCGGGGCCGCCGAAGACGCCGGAGACGGAGGAGAACAGGACGAAGGCCGCCAGCGCGCGGTCCTTCGTGGCCTCGTGGAGGTTCAGGGCCGCGTCCGCCTTCGGGCGCAGGACGGTGCTGACGCGCTCGGCGGTCAGGAAGCCGATCACGCCGTCGTCGATCACCCCGGCCGTGTGGACGACCGCGCGGATCTCGTGCCGGGCGAACAGGCCCGCCACCGCCACCGGATCGGCGACGTCACACGCCTCGACGACGGCCTCCGCACCGGCCTCCGCGAGCTCGGCGAGCAGTTCGTCCGTGCCCTCGGCGTCAACGCCCCGGCGGCTGACCAGCAGCAGGTCGCGCACGCCGTGTTCGGCCGCCAGGTGCCGGGCCACGAGCTGCCCGAGGCCACCGGTACCACCGGTGATCAGGACCGTGCCCTCACTCGGCCACGCCACCGCGTCGGCCGTGGCTTCCGTCCGCATCAGGCGAGCCGCAAGGACTTCACCGTCGCGGACGAGCAGCTCCGGCTCATCCAGGCCCAGAGCCCCCGGCAGAAGCACCTCGTCCCCCGCCAGATCCACCAGACCGAACCGGCCCGGCTCCTCAGACACCGCCGACCGCACCAAGCCCCACACCGCTGCGCCCGGCAGGTCCTCACCCGCCACGACACCGCGCGTCACGAAGACCAGCCGAGACCCGGCGAAACGCTCCTCCGCCAGCCAGCCCTGCACCAGCTTCAGCACCCGCGCCGTCCGCGCGTGCACCTCACCAGCGGCCGCCTCGATCACGACCACCGGCGGCACCTCCTTGGGCACCTCCGCCAACGACCCGACTGCCACGAACTGCGGAGCAGCGGCCGCCTTCACCGGCACCCAGTCCACCCGGAACAGCGAGTCCTGACCCACCCGGCTCGCCTCGCCCGCCGCCACCGAGCGCACGACCAGTGACCCGACGGTCGCCACCGGGCGTCCCTCGGTGTCGGCGATCGCGAGCGCCATCCCGCCACCCGCCGCCGGCGTCAGCCGCACCCGGACCGCCGAAGCGCCGGAGGCGTGCAGCGCCACGTCCTGCCACGCGAACGGCACTCCGCGCTCGTCGGAGCCGGTCAGCGCGAACGCGTGCAGGCAGGCGTCGAACAGCGCCGGGTGCAAGCCGAAGCCCGTGCCCTCCGTGCCCTCGGGCAGGGTGACCTCCGCGAAGAGCTCGTCCCCGCGCCGCCAGGCCGCACCGAGCCCCCGGAACGCCGGGCCGTACCCGAACCCGGCCTCCGCCAGGCCCTCGTACCACCCGGTCAGGTCGACCGCCTCGGCACCGGCCGGCGGCCACGCGGCCGCCTCGAACGGCACGGGCGTAGCGCCCGTCCCCAGCACACCGGTGGCGTGGAGGGTCCAGTCCGTCCCGTCCGCTTCGTCCGGCCGGGCGTGCACCGTGAGCGCACGCCGCCCGGACGCGTCCGGCTCGCCGACCCACACCTGCAC
>NZ_JBHWGD010000273.1:0-1909 GCF_042733235.1 Kitasatospora sp. NPDC059722 | reverse complement strand
CTCACCGAGCAGCGGCAGGACTTCGTCCTCCGTCGCCTGCACCGCCAGCATCGCGCCACCGGCGGGCAGCGCCTGCATCAGACGGCCACGGGCACTCACCAGCGCACACGCGTCGGCCAGCGAGAACACCCCGGCCACATGCGCCGCAGCGACCTCACCGATCGAATGACCGGCCACGAACTCCGGCCGCACACCAAGGGATTCCACCAGACGGTACAGCGCCACCTCGACCGCGAACAGCGCAGCCTGGGCATACTCCGTCCGGTTCAACAGCTCCGCATCGGACCCCCACACCACCTCGCGCAAGGCCGGATCCAGCTCCGCGCACACCTCGTCGAAGGCCGACGCGAACACCGGGAAACGGGCATACAACTCCCGCCCCATCCCCAGCCGCTGCGACCCCTGCCCCGAGAACAGGAACGCCATCCCGCCGCCCCGGACCGCGCCCTCGACGACCGCGCCCTCGACTCCCCTGCCCGAGCCCGCCGCCAGCGCGTCGAGCCCGCGCAGCAGCGCGTCCCGGTCCGAACCGACCACCACGGCCCGGTGGTTCAGCATCGAGCGGCTCGTGGCCAGTGCCACCGCGACGTCGGCGGCCGGCAGGCCCGCCGCGATGTCGCGCAGGCGGGCGGCCTGGGCGCGCAGCGCCTCCGGCGTCCGGCCGCTCAGCACCCACGGCACGACGGCCGGGACGGGGGCGGCCTCTGCCGCCTCCTCCGCCACGACCTCGTCCGCCTGCTCCAGGACCACGTGCGCGTTCGTCCCGCTGATGCCGAACGCCGAGACGCCCGCCCGGCGCGGACGCCCGGTCTGCGGCCAGTCGCGGGCCTCCGTCAGCAGCTCGACGGCGCCCGCCGTCCAGTCCACGTGTGAGGACGGCTCGTCGACGTGGAGCGTGGCCGGCAGCACGCCGGCGCGCAGCGCCATGACCGTCTTGATCACGCCCGCGACGCCGGCCGCCGCTTGGGCGTGGCCGATGTTCGACTTGACGCCGCCGAGGTAGAGCGGCCGGTCGGCGGGCCGGTCCTGGCCGTAGGTGGCGAGCAGGGCCTGGGCCTCGATCGGGTCGCCGAGCGTCGTGCCGGTGCCGTGGGCCTCGACGGCGTCGACCTGGTCGGGGGTGAGGCGGGCGTTGGCGAGCGCGGCCCGGATGACGCGCTGCTGCGAGGGGCCGTTGGGGGCGGTCAGGCGGCTGCTGGCGCCGTCCTGGTTGACGGCGGTGCCCCGGACGACGGCGAGGACCTCGTGGCCCAGGCGCCGGGCGTCCGAGAGCCGCTCGACGAGCAGGACGCCGACGCCCTCGGCCCAGGAGGTGCCGTCCGCGGCGTCCGCGAAGGGCTTGCAGCGCCCGTCGGGGGCGAGTCCGCGCTGGCGGGAGAACTCGGTGAACAGGCGGGTGGTCGGCATGACGGCGACGCCGCCGGCGACGGCCATCGAGCACTCGCCGGCGCGCAGCGCGCGGACCGCGAGGTGGAGGGCGACGAGGGCGGAGGAGCACGCGGTGTCGACGGTGACGGCCGGGCCCTCCAGGCCGAGGGTGTACGCGATGCGGCCGGAGAGGACGCTGACGGCTCCGCCGGTGAGGAGGTGGCCCTCGGTCTCCTCGGTCCGGCGGGCGAGGGAGCCGTAGTCGGTGTCGGCGCCGCCGATGAACACGCCGGTGTCGCTGCCGCGCAGGGCGGCGGGGGCGATGCGGGCGCGCTCGACGGCCTCCCAGGCGGATTCGAGGAGGAGCCGCTGCTGCGGGTCCATGGCGAGGGCCTCGCGGGGGGCGATGCCGAACAGCTCGGCGTCGAAGTCGGCGACGCCGTCGAGGAAGCCGCCGTGGCGGACGTAGCTCTTGCCGGGGGTGCCCGGCGTGGGGTCGTAGAGTCCCCCGGTGTCCCACCCGCGGTCCTCCGGCAGGTCG
>NZ_JBHWGD010000272.1:0-1916 GCF_042733235.1 Kitasatospora sp. NPDC059722 | reverse complement strand
CGCCCGCCCCCCCACCCGGCGGTGCGCGGGGGCCCCCCCTCCCCCCTCCCCCGGCCCCCCCCCGGGGCGCGGGGGCCCCCCGCGGCCGGAGACCACCCCCGTCGGCCTCCGGCCGGCGCGGCCCCGCCCCGGTGCTCCCATCGTCCCGAGAGTGCCGCGGCGCTGTCGCCGTCCTTCGGCGTGGGCCGAAAAAGGACGATCTGCAGCCGACTTCAGGAGGCCGTCACGCGCAGACCGACGAGCAGCGTGCCGCCGTCGGGGGTGACGGCCAGGACGCGGCCGCTGCGGTGCCACAGGGTGACCGCCCCCGCGTGGTGGCGGATGCCCACCGGGGTACCGGCCGCGCCCGGGAAGCCGGCCGTGAAGGCGGGCGTCGCGCCGGAGCCGGCACCGGCGCGGACGTGGGCGCCCGTCGCGTCCGTCGCGGTGTACGCCCACCACGCGCCGTCGGTGCGCGCCTCGCCCTCGCCGTCCACCTCCAGGGAGACCGATCCGCTCTCGCCCGTCCAGCGGAGCGCGCCCGGCCCGACGCTCAGCAGACGGCCGTTGGCCAGCGGCTGCGCCGCGACCCGGTCGTCCTCCTCCAGTCCCAGGCGACGGCGCAGTTCCCAGCTGGGCTGGTCCCAGCGCCAGAGTTCGGCCCGGCCCGGTGTGCGGCCGTCGGAGCGGGTGCGCACCAGCGCGGCGCAGCTGGTCGCCGAGCGCACCACTGGGCCCGACAGCCGCTGGTCGTGGCCGAGTTCGCGCCACACGACGGTGGGGCGCGGGGTGTGGGTGTCCAGGACGGTGATGCCGTCGTCGTCCGCCGTGAGCAGGTGGCGGCCGTCGAAGGACGGGACGATCTGGCGGGTCCGCAGCGTCGTCCACGGGTGGGGGGTGCGGGTGGCGAGGTCGAGGCGGACGAGTTCGTGGACGTCGCCGTAGTGGGCGACCAGGAGCGCGGTGCCGCCGTGGTCGGCGACCACGAGCTGGTCGGCGGGCACGTCCCAGCGGGCCCGGGTGCGGCCGTCGGGGGCGAGCAGCCGGACGCCCGCGTGCCCGCAGGCGACCAGGACCGAGCCCGAGCCGAGCCGGACGGCGTCGAGGACGGGGAGCGTGCCGGGGCGGTCGGGGGCGGTCAGGTGCGGTACGCCGGCCACGCTGTGCTCGGCGCGGCGCAGGCGGGGCAGGTCGACGGCGGCGAACGGGTCGGCGCGCTTCAACAGCCGCTCGTGGAGCAGGTGTTCGGTGTGCGCGTCGCGCGTGCCGTCCGGCCGGCCGAAGCCGCCGGCCCGGATGACGGCGCGGAGCGCGGCGGTGGTGAGCTCGCGGTCGACGGCCGGGTCTGCGGCGGGGAGGTCGGCGAGGGCGGCGGCGAGGGCGAGGCTCCCGGCGGCCTCGTCGCCGCCGTCGAGGAGGGCGCGGGCGAGTCGACGGGTGGCGTCTCCCGCGCCGAGGGCGAGCAGGTGGGCGAGGGCCCGGCCGCGGACGGGCCCGCCGAGGGCGACGGCGTCGCGCAGGTCGGCGGCAACGGTCGGGCGCAGGACGGGGTCGGGCCAGGCGGCGGCGACGGCGCCGAGCCGGTCGCCGCGGGAGCGGCAGTGCTCGACCCAGGCGGTGCGCAGGTCGCGGGCGGCGGCCCGGTCGGTGTCGGCGAGGCGCTCGACGGCGCGGGCGAAGGCGCCGCGGCGGTGGGCGGTGCGGACGGCGCGGTCGCGGTCGCCGGCCCGCCACCAGAGGCGGACGATCAGGTGGGCGGCGAGGCGGCGGCCCTCGGCGAATTCGGCGGCCTGGGCGGCGCGGTCGTGCCGGGCGAGCAGGGCGACGGCTTCGGCGGGGGCGTCGAGGAGGTCGGCGAGGACGAACGCGGCCTCGTCGAGCCCCCCGTCGCCTTCGAGGGCGCGGGCGGCCTCGCGGGAGAGGTCGGTGTGGTACGG
>NZ_JBHWGD010000271.1:0-1918 GCF_042733235.1 Kitasatospora sp. NPDC059722 | reverse complement strand
GCGGGCGGCCGTTCTCTTCCCGGCCCGCGCCCCGCCGGGGGGCCCCCCCCCCCCGCCCCCCCCGCCGCCGCCGCCCCCCCCCCCCGGGGGGGGGGCCCGTCGCCGTTTGTGCGGGGGGGGCTTGACGGTGTCTCCGAGGTGGTCCAAACCTGTTGGCGGAAAAGTGGGTTGGGTGCCCTCCATCGCTGAATCCGGAACAGTATTCCGAGCCGCATTCAGTGAATGGCTACACGCGTAAACTTCGGGTCCGGCCGGCTCGGCCGCGCCGTGACATGGCACTTCACCTGCGTGAACACCGCTCTTAATCGTTCCTTACCCTTGCCCGTTGACCCGCGTTCATCAGCTCTGCTTTCCTTCATGCCCAGCAGACGGCGGAACCGACGCGCAGTCAAATTCCGAGGGTGTAGCGAACCCGATGAATTGGCATGGGCGAATTCGCCGTCGGTCCCTTCCCCACAAGGGATCGCCCGCGGCCCTCGGCCGTGCCGGGCGATCGGAACGAGAGAGGCACCCTCACCCCATGGGTCACTCCCGCACAATTCGTCGCGCCAAGTACGCGGCCCTCACCGGCATAGCGTCCCTGGCGCTCGCCGCCGCCGGTCTGGCCGGCGCGGCCGGCACCGCCACCGCGCAGGACATCTCCGGGGCGAAGGCCGACACCGGCAACGAGTTCAACCCCTGGAGCCCGCAGAACGGCGGCCACGAGTACCGCCACGGCGCGGTGCCGGGCATGAAGCAGCACGAGAACTACAAGAAGTTCGTCGCCGCGCAGCAGCAGGCGGCCGCCACCGGCCAGCAGACCCTGTCCTACGGCGGCGGCGTCGACGGCATCGGCGTCCAGAGCGGCCACTCGAAGGTCTACCTGGTCTTCTACGGGAACCAGTGGGGCACCCAGAGCACGGACTCCAACGGCAACGCGGCCTTCTCCGGCGACTCGGCCGGCGCCGCCGGTGCCACCCAGCAGATGTTCAAGGGCATCGGCACCAACGGCGAGACCTGGTCGGCCGACCTGACCCAGTGGTGCGACGGCCCCAACGTCGCCACCGGCGCCACCAGCTGCCCGTCGAACGCCAACTTCGTGCCGTACCAGAGCGGCGGCGTCCTGTCCGGCGTCTGGTACGACAACGCGGGCGCCTCGCCGCAGCAGTCGACCGGCAACCAGCTGGCCCAGGAGGCCGTCAAGGCCGCCGGGCACTTCGGCAACACGACGGGCGCGGCCAACCGCGACGCGTACTACATCATCCTGTCGCCGCACGGCACCAACCCGGACGACTACCAGAACCCGACCACCGGGTACTGCGCCTGGCACGACTGGAACGGCGACACGACGCTGAACGGCGGCGCGGCCTCCTCGCCCTACGGCGACATCGCGTTCTCCAACCAGCCGTACAACATCGACGCGGGCACCAACTGCGGCGTCGGCTTCGTCAACTCGCCCGGCACGCTGGACGGCTGGACGATGACGCTCGGCCACGAGTGGCACGAGATGATGTCCGACCAGAACCCGGCCGGCGGCTGGACCAACCACGTCACCGGCAGCAGCTACAACGGCCAGGAGAACTCCGACGAGTGCGCCTGGCTCAAGCCCGGCACCACCGGCGGCGCCGCGAACGTCTCGTTCGGCTCCTTCGGCTCCTTCGCCGAGCAGGCCAGCTGGTCCAACGACACCAACTCCTGCGCGATCTCGCACGCCATCCTGACCCACGGCAACACGGTCACCGTCACCAACCCGGGCGGCCAGACCGGCACCGTCGGCACCGCGGGCAGCCTGCAGATCAGCGCCAGTGACTCGGCCTCCGGCCAGACCCTGACCTACGCGGCCACCGGCCTGCCGGCCGGCCTGTCGATCAACTCCTCGACCGGCCTGATCTCCGGCACCCCGACCGCCGCCGGCACCTCCAGCGTGACGGTCACCGCG
>NZ_JBHWGD010000270.1:0-1945 GCF_042733235.1 Kitasatospora sp. NPDC059722 | reverse complement strand
CCCGCCCTGCCGGGAGAACTCGTTTAACATAGGCGGGATCTACAACCCCCAAACGCCGCCCGCCCGCCCCAGCGCGAACTCGCCGCGGCGCAGCGACTGGACGGCGAGGTGCAGGGCGACCAGCGAGGAGGAGCAGGCGGTGTCGACGGTGATGGCCGGGCCTTCGAGGCCGAGGACGTAGGAGATGCGGCCGGAGGCGACGCTGACGGTGTTGCCGGTCAGCAGGTGCCCGGCGGCGGTCTCGGCGACCTGGCCGCCGGCGGTGGAGGCGCTGTCGTAGCCGCCGTGCCCGGTGCCGACGAACACGCCGGTCTGCGTCCCGGTGAGCGTCCCGGGGTCGATGCCGGCCCGTTCGACGGCCTCCCAGGCGGTCTCCAGCAGGATCCGCTGCTGGGGGTCCATGGCCAGGGCCTCGCGCGGGGAGATGCCGAAGAACCCGGCGTCGAACTCGCCAGCGTCGTGCAGGAATCCGCTCTCGCGGGAGGTGACGGCGCCCTCGGGGAGGTCCCAGCCGCGGTCGGCGGGGAAGGCGGAGACGGCGTCGACGCCGTCGCGCACCAGGTCCCACAGCTCCTCCGGGGAGGCGACCCCGCCGGGCAGCCGGCAGGCCATGCCGACCACGGCGATCGGCTCCCGGTGCTGCTCGGTCGCCTCGCGGAGCTGCTCGCGGGTCTCGTGGAGGTCCGCGATCGCCCGCTTCAGGTAGTCGCGGAGATTGTCTTCGTTCGACATCGGGACGTCAACCTCTCCGGGGATCTGCCAGGGAACGCCGCGCGGGAAAGACCCTGCCGGACGCCCGGTCCGGCGCCGCGCGCGAACTCCCGACGTCGGGTCCGACCCGTCGCCCGCCCAGTCTCGCCACGGACGGCCCCGGTTTTCCCTAGAGCCACGGCACCGGAGCACGAAGCGCGGACGGGCGTGCCCGGCACCCGAAGGTGCCCGGCACGCCCGTCCGTCCTGCGGCTGCTCCCGGCCGCTACTCCTGGCCGCGCAGCCACTCCTCGACGATCTCGGCGGTGAGGGCCGAGTCCTCGCGGATCATCGACAGGTGGTCGGCGGCGACGCCGCGCACCTGGGCGCCCGGCACGAGGGGTTCGGCCTGGGCGCGCTGCTCGATGGGGGCCTCGTCGACGCCGGTCAGGGCGCGGTCGCAGGTGACGAGCAGGACGGGGGCCGTGGTGTGGTGGACCTCCAGGCGGTTGAGGAGGACCATCCAGCGGCCCATGGCGGACAGGCGGGAGTTGGTCAGCCGCACCGGCGAGTCGGCGCCGGTGAAGTTGAGCCGCATCATGCCGGTGTAGTCGGTGCCCTCGTCGGCGTTGTGCTGGAAGCTCAGCGTGTCGAAGAGGACGACGCCCGCCGGGCGGATGCCCCACGTGTGCTCCAGCAGGCCGGCCGCGGCGTAGGCGAAGGAGCCGCCGGAGGAGTGGCCGGCGAGGACGAACGGGTGGCCGTCGCTGGCGCGCAGGGCGCTCTCGGCGATCACCCGGGTGGCGACCTCGGGGGTGGCGGGCAGCCGCTCGCCGGTGGCGAAGCCGACCAGCGGGAGCGCCGACACCTCGCGCTCGCCGCGGAAGTGGGCGGCGAGCCGGGAGTACTGGTGCACGCCCGCGTTGGCCGTCGGCGCGCTGACGCAGATCAGCCGGGTCGGGCGGGGCCCCTCGGCGAGGCGGGTCGCCCAGGGCAGGTCCTCCAGTTCGGCGGTCGCCTCGAAGGTGGGCCGCAGGGCGGCGACGGTGGCGAGCATGCGCTGGGCCTCGGGCACCTTGCCGTTGGCCAGGGCGTCGGTGAACAGGCGCTCCAGGGAGTCGAGTTCGGGCTCACCGCTGGAGACGAGGACGGGCGCCCCCTCGCCGTCCTCGGTCCGCTGGTCGGGGGGCGGGCGGGGGGTGCCGGGGGGGGGCGGGGCGCGCGGGCGGGGGGGGGAGAGCACGCGTGCGGGGCG
>NZ_JBHWGD010000269.1:0-1993 GCF_042733235.1 Kitasatospora sp. NPDC059722 | reverse complement strand
AACAAAATATCTCTTTTTTTACCAACAACGGTTCCTCTTTATCGAGGGTTTTTTTTTTTTTCCCGAAGGGTTATTTGTCAGAATGACAAACCGATTTCGAGCCGGCGAGAACCCATTGTCACACCACGATTTAGGGGGTGTGTATAAATGGGCACTCTCTGTGAAATTTGAAGCTTTGAAATTCCGAATGGCGCACTTATACACTCTGTCGAGTGAGTGCTAAAATGCTGAAGCATTTCCGTCAAGCGTGTGGAGGAATCTTGTAGAGAGATATAGCATAGATACCCGTATCTCTAGAGATATTTTGGTATATCCCTGCTATATCTATGGGGTATCTATGCTATATCTTTGGCTTCAAAAACGGCACCTGTTCTAAGAGCATAGAAACTCAACAGGCACAGCCTGTTTGACACCCTTTTTTTTAGGGTGGCACCGAGTTTCCTTATGCTCTTTTTCTCTGAAGCTAAACCTGTTTTATATGTCGTAGTCTTTTTATTGGGAGTGACCCCTTGCTGTACAATTTCCGGAGGTGCCGATAAGGGACGAATTTTCCCTTGTCGGTTGCCTTTGGGGATTGTAAGGGGTGGAGGCTCGGAATCAAAAGGAAACGAAATATCATTCCGAGTGTGCTTCTTTTTTCTGTTCTTGAATTCTATTATTTCCAATGTTAGAATTATGTTAACAACTTGTTAGGAGTGTGTTTGGATGGAAGAGAAAAAACAAATTGGACCTCGAATTACTGTTGAAACATTTAAAAAGCTAGAGTTATTAGCCGAACATTTTACAAAACACAATGAATTTGGAAGAGTTTCAAAAGATGCTGTAATTGAGTTTGCTATTAAGGAATTGTATAGGGACTATTTGGGAAAAGGACGCTAATTTTTGTTGAAAAACTGACTTCGGATTTGGGGTTCTTTATTATTAACTTGATTTTAATTAAACATTACAGGAAAAATTGAGGGGAAATGGATGGATAAACGCAATGGTGACGCGGTTTTCATAGCTCCAAATGATGTTGTAAAAGTGACCACTATGAATCACGTCATTGAAGTTCAGCATATGGAGAAGATGAACCGGAAAAATAATATCAAAAAATTGGACAAGGATAGGTTTGTAGACCTCTCTACTGGGGAGATCCGGGAGTTCGAGCATTCGGAAAATCGGCAGGAAAATTATAATTCTTTGAGACAAACCTTTAAGAAGCTGCGTTATTTGATAAATAACAATTTTATAGGACGGCCAAATGAATTACATATAACTTTGACATACAAGAAAAATATGACGGACACGAAAAAACTTTATAGTGATTTTCAAAATTTTATCGACAGGTTGCGTTATAAATACAAGAAAGAAAGTTCGATAGATTATTTATCGGTGGTAGAGCCACAAGGACGTGGAGCCTGGCATTGTCATGTTTTAATGCGCTTTAATGATTTGGATAAGATTTATATTAAAAATGCTGAATTAAGGAGTCTATGGGGTTTAGGATTTGTAACAATCAAGTCATTAAAGGATATAGACAACATAGGAGCCTATTTGAGCGCTTATTTGACTGATATAGACCTAGAAGATGTCCAAGACAGGGAAACAGCCTTAAAAGTGGCTTCAGAGGGCTGTGAGGTGCAAACAAAGATCGTAGAAGGTCGGGAAAAGAAATTTTTAAAAGGCGGACGGCTGCACATGTATCCTTCCGGAATGAATATGTATCGAAAATCAAAAGGGATTGTTAAGCCGGAACGGGAAGAAATGAAGTTCGGAGACATAAAAAAAGTAGTGGGTTCGGCAAAACCACACTACGAGAAAAGTTATCATGTCGAAAATGACAATTTTGAAAACACAATTTCGTTTCTCCAGTATAACACAAAACGTGATTTTTGAAGCAAAACGGTTCCTCTTTATGGAGCCGTTTTTTTTATTTCCCGAAGGGTTATTTGTCAGAATGACAAACCGATTTCGAGCCGGCGAGAACCCATTGTCACACCACGATTTAGGG
>NZ_JBHWGD010000268.1:0-2158 GCF_042733235.1 Kitasatospora sp. NPDC059722 | reverse complement strand
CCGTCTGCGCGCGCTCCACACTCCACAACCCCCCCCGCCGGTGGGGGGGGGGGGGGGAGGCCCCCGGGTTGCGCGGGGGGCCCGCCCCCCGGCCGGCCCCCGCGGGCGTGCTCAGCGGCCCGTTCAGGCGGCCGGCAGGGCGTCCAGGGCGGAACGCAGGCGACGCAGCGTCTCGGGGCGGCCGAGGAGCTCCATCGACTCGAACAGCGGCGGCGAGACCCGGCGGCCGGTGACGGCCACCCGCAGCGGCGTGAAGGCGAACTTGGGCTTGATGCCCAGCCCCTCCACCAGCGCCTCGCGCAGCGCGGCCTGGATCGGCTCCGGGGTGAAGTCCCCGAGCTCCTCCAGCGCCTTGATGCTGGCCTCCAGCACCGGGCGGGAGTCCGCGGTCAGCGCCTTGGCGGCGTCGTCCGGGTCGACCGCGAAGTCGGCCGGGTCGACGAAGAGGAAGCCGGCCATGTTGACGATCTCGCTCAGCACGACCATCCGCTCCTGGGTGAGCGGCGCCACCTTGGCGAGCAGGTCCAGCTGCTCGGCGGTGGGCTCGGCCGGCAGCAGGCCGGGGGCCTGCAGGTACGGCACCAGGCGGCGGACGAAGTCCTCCGGGGCCAGCTTGCGGACGTGCTCGGCGTTGATCGCCTCGCACTTCTTCAGGTCGAAGCGGGCCGGGTTGGAGTTGACCTTCGCGATGTCGAAGGCCGCGATCAGCTCGTCCGTGTCGAAGATGTCGCGGTCGTCGGCCAGCGACCAGCCCAGCAGGGACAGGTAGTTGAGCAGGCCCTCGCGGATGAAACCGCGCTCGCGGTACAGGTTCAGCGAGGCCTGCGGGTCGCGCTTGGAGAGCTTCTTGTTGCCCTCGCCCATCACGTACGGCAGGTGGCCGAAGCGCGGGGTGGCGCCGGTGCCCACGCCGATCCCGGCGAGCGCCTCGTACAGCGCGATCTGGCGCGGGGTGGAGGACAGCAGGTCCTCGCCGCGCAGCACGTGCGTGATGCCCATGAGGGCGTCGTCGACCGGGTTCACCAGGGTGTACAGCGGGGCGCCGTTGGCCCGGACGATGCCGTAGTCCGGCACGTTCTCCGGCTCGAAGCTGAGCGTGCCGCGGACCAGGTCGTCGAACGCGATGGTCTTGTCGGGCATCCGGAAGCGCAGGATCGGCTCGCGCTTCTCCAGCTTGTAGACGGCGACCTGGTCGTCCGTCAGGTCCCGGCAGTGCCCGTCGTAGCCGGAGGGCTTGCCGGCCGCGCGGGCGGCCTCGCGGCGGGCGTCCAGCTCCTCGGTGCTGCAGTAGCAGTGGTAGGCGTGGCCGGCCTCGTGCAGGCGGCGGGCGACGTCCGCGTAGATGTCCATCCGCTGCGACTGGCGGTACGGCGCGTGCGGACCGCCGACCTCCGGGCCCTCGTCCCAGTCGAAGCCGAGCCAGCGCATCGCGTCGAGCAGCTGCTCGTACGACTCCTCGGAGTCGCGGGCCGCGTCGGTGTCCTCGATCCGGAAGACCAGCGTGCCGCCGTTGTGGCGGGCGTAGGCCCAGTTGAAGAGGGCGGTGCGGACCAGGCCCACGTGGGGGTTGCCGGTCGGGGAGGGACAGAAGCGAACCCGGACGGCCGGGTCAGTGTTAGCCACGCTTGATCACCTTGTTGGCGAGAGTGCCGATGCCTTCGATGGAGACGGCGACCTCGTCGCCGACGTTGACGGGGCCCACCCCAGCGGGTGTGCCGGTGAGGATGACGTCGCCGGGCAGCAGCGTCATGGCCTCGGAGATGTGGACGATCAGCTCGGCCACCGAGCGGACCATCTGGGAGGTGCGCCCGCTCTGGCGGAGCTCGCCGTTGACCGTGCAGGTGATCGCGAGGTCGCCCGGGTCGACGTCGGTCTCGATCCAGGGGCCGAGCGGGCAGGCGGTGTCGAAGCCCTTGGCCCGGGCCCACTGGCCCTCGCGCTGCTGGACGTCGCGGGCGGTCACGTCGTTGGCGCAGGTGTAGCCGAGGATCACCTCGGGCACCCGCTCCAGCGGGACCTCGCGGCACATCCGGCCGATCACCACGGCGAGTTCGGCCTCGTGGTGGACGTCCGAGGAGAACGGCGGGTAGGCGATGCTCTCGGTCGGGCCGATCACCGAGGTGGACGGCTTGAAGAAGGTGAGCGGGACGTCCGGGAC
>NZ_JBHWGD010000267.1:0-2168 GCF_042733235.1 Kitasatospora sp. NPDC059722 | reverse complement strand
CAGTCGCCGGTGGAGCGAAGTGCCCAGGTGCCGTTGTTGAACAGGCCGTTGGCGGCGGGCTTGCCGGTGCTCCAGCGGCCGGCGATCGCCCGGTCGGCGGGGTCGGTGAAGTTGGCGTGGGCGAAACCGTCGGCGGTGGCGCTGCGGCCGTGGTCGTCCCGGACGGTCAGTCGCACGAGGTAACGGCCGGGCTTGGCGTAGGTGTGCGTGACCGGGCCGGCCGGCTGCGACCGGAACCATTGGTACTGGCCGTCACCGAAGTCGACGCTGTAGTCCGAGACCGGCCACGGGCTGTTGTACGAGCCGGTGACCGCGATGCTCGCGGGGGCCGAGGCCGAGCGCTGGACCTGGACGGCGGCGGTGATCGGGCCGCTCGCCACGTCGGCGGGCGTGGTGGTCTTCTTGACGGTGCCGTTGCTGTCGGTAGCGGTCAGCGTGGCGGTGTACCGCCCCGCGGCGGCGTAGGTGTGCGTCAGCGGGAAGGTCGGCGCGGTCACGACCGGGCTGCCGTCCCCGAAGTCCATGGTCGTGGTGGCCGGGTACCAGGTCGAGGTCGTCCCGCCGTGGAACGTGACGGCCATGGGCTGGTCGGGCATGTACGCCCCGTGGTCCAGCGAGACCTTGAGCGGGTTCTGGTACTCGGCTGCCCCGCGGTCGTGGTAGCCCACGCCGGTGCCGGTGTTGGGCACGAGCGGGTCGTCGACGCGCGAGTTGCCGTAGATGTCCGTGTCCAGCTGGCCGGGCGCGGTGGCGTCGGCGGAGTCCACCGCCGACGAGTCGGCGCCGGGGGTCACGTCCTCCAGCATCGCGTTGTAATCGGACAACTTCGGGTCCGCCGTCAGGTCGTGCTGCCCCTGGCCGGTGGCTGCGGCGAGGTCGGCGGGTGACCGGTAGAGCGTGCCGTCCCAGGAGTAGGCGTGGGTGTCCGGGCTGTCGGTGTACAGCACGTTGTAGTCGGACCTGGTGCCGGGGACGGAGCCCGACGCCACCATCACGCCGACGCCGACGTTCACGTCGCAGTTCCGGTGGACCTGGACGATGTTGTTCACCACGGTCGAACCGGTGGAGCTGCCGGTGAGCACGATGCCGGTGCCGCAGGTGCCGCCGATGGTGTTGCTGTTCACCACGGTGCCCGGCGCACTGTCGGCGACGATGATGTTCGAGGCGCGGAAGTCGTAGACCCCGGCGAAGGCGTTGGTGGTGACGATGGTCCCGGTCACCCCGGGCTCGATGGCGACGCCCGCCCGGCCGCTGCCGCCGATCTGGTTACGGCTGATCGTGACGTCGCGGGTCTTGCCGGTGAGGCGGACGGCCGACGTGTTGTTGTCCGGGTTGGTGGGCGGTGACGTCGTGGCCTTCGTGACCTGAGCCCCCGCACGCGTCACGGCGTTGCCGTCGACCGTGATGCGCTCGGAGTCGGCGACGAGCACCGCCTCCTCGTCGGAGTCGCTGAGCCAGAAGTTCTTGATCGTGATGTCGTGCACCCCGGATGCCACGAAGGCGTGCGGTGCCTTCGTGGTCGACGGGTACCCGCCGGGGGCGATCTCGACGTGCGGCCGACGGCCGATGGGGGAACCCTCGCCCTGGATCGTGATCGGGTGCCCCGGGGTGCCGGACTGCTTCAGCGTGACCTGTTCCGTGTACTGGAACCCGCCGACCCGGATGGTCTGGCCCGGCTGCGCCGCGTCGGCGGCGGCCTGGATGCTGCAGAACGGCCGGCCCATCTCGGTGCCCGGGCCACTGTCCGAGCACGACGTGGGGTTGTTGTTGTCCACGTACAGGTACGCGGGATCGGCATGCGCGGCCATGGCCGGCAGCGCGCTCACGATGACGGTCGAGCTCACGAGTGCGGCGGCGAGGCCGACGCGACGTCTGCTGGGCACTGCTTGATCCCCCTGGGGTGTGCGGAGCGCGCCGGGCCGCCGCCTGTGTTCGGGCGTGGAACGTTCGACCGGCGCGAGCGCGAACGATATCCAAGGCGGCGGACACCACCCTGCGGTGGGGGCCGGTTCGAACAGCCCGGCAGCCCCGCCCCTCCGGTGTGAGGCTGCGAGCCAGAGCGGCCCTGCACCTTTGGGTGGGGTGCAGGGCCGTTGTGTTTGTGTGGGTTAGTAGACCTGGCCGGCGTAGCCGTAGATGCCGGTGTATGCGCCGCTGAGGGCGTAGGA
>NZ_JBHWGD010000266.1:0-2211 GCF_042733235.1 Kitasatospora sp. NPDC059722 | reverse complement strand
GCGCAAGTGCTTGCTGAGCACCGAGGAGACCGGCTGGACCGCCGACGGCGCCGCCCGCGTCGCGATCCGGGTGGACGGCGGACCGAAGGCCGAACTCCCGCTGCCCAGCGGCGCCGTCGCCGTCCGGGCGCTGCGGGGCTCCGAGTTCCGCCGGGGCGGCGTGGTCTTCGCGCCGCTCCCCGGCGGCACCGGGGCGCTGCCCGCCTTCACCACGGACTCCGCGACGCTGCTCGCGCGCGGCCGGGACGCCACCGTGCTGCTCGTGGTGCGGCTGCCGCCGAGCACGGCGCACTTCGCCGGGAGCGCCCGGCCGCGCCGCCACCAACTGCGCGGACAGGTGGTCGCCGCCGGACGGACCGGTCGGCGCCTGCTCGTCTACTACGTCGACCGGAGCCGCCTCCTCCTCCACGTCAGCGGCAGCCGCCTCGGTGAACCGGGCCGCTACGACGTCGACTTGGCCGACCTCGGGCTCGACGCCGCCGCACTCCCCGCGCTCGCGCACCAGCCCGTCCTGCCGCTCGTGCGCGACGGCGAGGACCTCGTCGTCCCCCTGGCCGGGCACTGGCGACGGATCGCGCCCGGCGGCCGGGTCACCCTCGACGGGCCGGTGGTGTCGACCGCCGGCGGCCGGCCCTTCGTCCGGGCCCGGGAACCGCGGCTGTTCGACGGCGAGCTCCCGCCCGGCGTGGCCGAGTGCGAGTACCTCGTGCACGGCGCGGGCGGGCTGCTCGCGTGGTCCGAGGACGACTTCGGGTGGGACATCCGCACCCGGAAGGGCGAGCGCCGCTACCTCGAACTCCCCGGCGGCGGCGATGTCATCGCGATCATCGAGGACGAGTCCGGTGCGCCCGTGCTCCTCACGTGCACCCGCGACGCCCACCTGGTCCGCGCCGTCCGCGAAGGCCAGGTCCGCACGCTCACGGACTTCTCCGGCGGGCCCGCGGTGCCCGCCGTCCACCCGCGCTGGCCGATGATCGCGGCCGAGCCCCGGCCGGGCCGGCTGAGGGCCGGCAATGCGGCGACCGGCAAGACCCTCCTCTCGATCGAGAACGACGAATGAGCCCTGTCATCCACGCGTCCGGCTTCGTGCTCGACGTCCCAGTGATCGGTGCGGCCGAGGCCGCCGACCGCGTCCTCACGGCCTGGCGGCCGGGCGCCGAGCTGCGCGAACTTCCGGACCGCCGCTGGCTCTTCACGCTTCCCGAGCCGACGCCGATCCGGGTCGACGGCGCTCCGGGGGAGCCGCTTCGCGCGGTCGGGGGCGGGCTGGAGGCCGTCGGGCTGCGAGGTGACGAGAATGCGGCTCCCGGTGAACTCCTGCTCCATCCTGGCGGTGTGATTGAGCGTCATATCATCGATGCACTACCGCAGTTGAGGCCAGAGGACTGGCTCGACCTGTCCGGACTCACCCTCCACCGGCTCGGCGTGGTCGGTGCCCCGGTCGTGCCCGAGCCCGTCCGGGAGGACGTCCCGCAGGCGCCCGCCGTGGACCTTCGTGCGGCCGCCGGGATCTCCGAGTCGACCGACCGCGCGCGCCGCCGTACGGCGCCGGGCCCGGACCGCTCCAACGAGGGGTGGGTCGCCGCTGCCGCGGTGTTCCTGGTCGCCGCGATCGCCGCGATCCCCTTCTCGAACCTGATCGCCCGCAGGGGCTTCCACCTCGGCGCGTTCCTGCTCGCCGTCGGCGGCGCCGCCGCGGTCCTCCTGGGCTTCGTCCTGCACGACCGGCGCCAGGCGCGGTCGGCCGGTGCCGCCCACGCTGCGGCCGGCGGGGCTGCCGCCCGCAGCACGGCCAGGCCGCGCGGCGCCCGCCGCACGCCGTCCACCTCCGGCGCGCTCCACCGCCGCCACCTGCGCTACCTCCGCGACCTCACCCGGGCATTCGAGCAGCGCCGCTGGGAGGACGCCCTGCGCGACGCCATCCGGCTCGCCGCCGCGGGCTCCCGCGACCAGCCGGTCTGGTTCGGCCGCCGCCTGCCCCGCCGCTTCACCGGCGCCCTCAGGCCGACCCCGCGGCTCGCCGACGGCCCGCTCGTCGCCAGTCCGATCAGCGGCCCGACGGTCCACCAGTACCTCACCGACCTCTACCGCGAGGCCGCCCGCGCCCTCGAAGGCGAAGGGCGGTTCGACGAGGCCGCGTTGGTCCACGCCGACCACCGCGACGCCCCCCCCCGCCCCGCCCCCCCCCGAGGCCGGTGACGGCGGCGTCCT
>NZ_JBHWGD010000265.1:0-2245 GCF_042733235.1 Kitasatospora sp. NPDC059722 | reverse complement strand
TGAATTCATAGGATATGAGAAGGCAGACCCGGGGAACTGAAACATCTAAGTACCCGGAGGAAGAGAAAGCAAATGCGATTCCCTGAGTAGCGGCGAGCGAAACGGGACTAGCCCAAACCAAGAGGCTTGCCTCTTGGGGTTGTAGGACACTCTGTACGGAGTTACAAAGGAACGAGGTAGATGAAGAGGTCTGGAAAGGCCCGCCATAGGAGGTAACAGCCCTGTAGTCAAAACTTCGTTCTCTCCTGAGTGGATCCTGAGTACGGCGGAACACGTGAAATTCCGTCGGAATCCGGGAGGACCATCTCCCAAGGCTAAATACTCCCTAGTGACCGATAGTGAACCAGTACCGTGAGGGAAAGGTGAAAAGCACCCCGGAAGGGGAGTGAAAGAGATCCTGAAACCGTGTGCCTACAAGTAGTCAGAGCCCGTTAACGGGTGATGGCGTGCCTTTTGTAGAATGAACCGGCGAGTTACGATCCCGTGCAAGGTTAAGCAGAAGATGCGGAGCCGCAGCGAAAGCGAGTCTGAATAGGGCGAATTGAGTACGTGGTCGTAGACCCGAAACCAGGTGATCTACCCATGTCCAGGGTGAAGTTCAGGTAACACTGAATGGAGGCCCGAACCCACGCACGTTGAAAAGTGCGGGGATGAGGTGTGGGTAGGGGTGAAATGCCAATCGAACCTGGAGATAGCTGGTTCTCTCCGAAATAGCTTTAGGGCTAGCCTCAAGGTAAGAGTCTTGGAGGTAGAGCACTGATTGGACTAGGGGCCCCTACCGGGTTACCGAATTCAGTCAAACTCCGAATGCCAATGACTTATCCTTGGGAGTCAGACTGCGAGTGATAAGATCCGTAGTCGAAAGGGAAACAGCCCAGACCGCCAGCTAAGGTCCCAAAGTATACGTTAAGTGGAAAAGGATGTGGAGTTGCTTAGACAACCAGGATGTTGGCTTAGAAGCAGCCACCATTTAAAGAGTGCGTAATAGCTCACTGGTCGAGTGACTCTGCGCCGAAAATGTACCGGGGCTAAACGTATCACCGAAGCTGCGGACTGTTCTTCGAACAGTGGTAGGAGAGCGTTCTAAGGGCTGTGAAGCCAGACCGGAAGGACTGGTGGAGCGCTTAGAAGTGAGAATGCCGGTATGAGTAGCGAAAGACGGGTGAGAATCCCCTCCACCGAATGCCTAAGGTTTCCTGAGGAAGGCTCGTCCGCTCAGGGTTAGTCGGGACCTAAGCCGAGGCCGAAAGGCGTAGGCGATGGACAACAGGTTGATATTCCTGTACCACCTCCTCACCATTTGAGCAATGGGGGGACGCAGGAGGATAGGGTAAGCGCGGTATTGGATATCCGCGTCCAAGCAGTTAGGCTGGGAAATAGGCAAATCCGTTTCCCATAAGGCTGAGCTGTGATGGCGAGCGAAATATAGTAGCGAAGTTCCTGATTCCACACTGCCAAGAAAAGCCTCTAGCGAGGTGAGAGGTGCCCGTACCGCAAACCGACACAGGTAGGCGAGGAGAGAATCCTAAGGTGATCGAGAGAACTCTCGTTAAGGAACTCGGCAAAATGACCCCGTAACTTCGGGAGAAGGGGTGCTCTGTTAGGGTGCAAGCCCGAGAGAGCCGCAGTGAATAGGCCCAGGCGACTGTTTAGCAAAAACACAGGTCTCTGCGAAGCCGTAAGGCGAAGTATAGGGGCTGACGCCTGCCCGGTGCTGGAAGGTTAAGAGGAGCGCTTAGCGTAAGCGAAGGTGCGAATTGAAGCCCCAGTAAACGGCGGCCGTAACTATAACGGTCCTAAGGTAGCGAAATTCCTTGTCGGGTAAGTTCCGACCCGCACGAAAGGCGCAACGATCTGGGCACTGTCTCAACGAGAGACTCGGTGAAATTATAGTACCTGTGAAGATGCAGGTTACCCGCGACAGGACGGAAAGACCCCGTGGAGCTTTACTGCAGCCTGATATTGAATGTTGGTACAGCTTGTACAGGATAGGTAGGAGCCTTGGAAACCGGAGCGCCAGCTTCGGTGGAGGCATCGGTGGGATACTACCCTGGCTGTATTGACCTTCTAACCCGCCGCCCTTATCGGGCGGGGAGACAGTGTCAGGTGGGCAGTTTGACTGGGGCGGTCGCCTCCTAAAAGGTAACGGAGGCGCCCAAAGGTTCCCTCAGAATGGTTGGAAATCATTCGCAGAGTGTAAAGGCACAAGGGAGCTTGACTGCGAGACCTACAAGTCGAGCAGGGA
>NZ_JBHWGD010000264.1:0-2287 GCF_042733235.1 Kitasatospora sp. NPDC059722 | reverse complement strand
CGCGGAGCGCCGCCTCGAAATCCGGTTGGGTCATCGACGTCCTCCAGTCGTGGTGGTGATGCGAGCGTCGAGTCCGGACGGCGTCCGGCCCGGTGCGGAACGGCTGCGAGGAACCCCCGGGCCCGGGTCGGCGGGTACGACGGCCAGCCCCGGGTGAGCCCGCAGTTTGGCCAGTCCCTTGGCGGCCTGGCTCTTGACCGTGCCGAGCGAGCAGCCCATCGCCTGGGCGACCTCCGCCTCGGTCCGGTCGTCCCAGTAGCGCAGCACCACGACGGCCCGCTGCCGCGTCGGCAGCGTGGCCAGGGCGTCCAGCAGCGTGCGCCGCTGGTCGACCTGGCCCGCGGTGTCGCCCGGCGCGGCGACCTCCGGCAGCGCCTCGGTGAGCCGCTCGGCGACCCGCCGCTTGCGGAACCGGTCGCTGTTGCAGGACACCAGCATCCGGCGCACGTAGGCGTCCGGGCTGTCGGCCCGGCTGACCCGCCGCCAGGACCGGTAGGCCTTGGCCAGCGCGGTCTGCGTCAGGTCCTCGGCGTGGTGCCAGTCGCCGGTGAGCAGGTAGGCGGTTCGTACCAGGTGCGCCCACCTGGTCCGGGTGAAGGCCTGGAAGTCGGCCTCTTCTTCTGTGTGCATCAGCACCCCCTCAGCCCTCCAGACCGCACTCCCGACGCGCCGGGTTGCCCGGCCCCGCCACATTTCGCGGTCGTCCACGGTTCCGGGCGTTCGAGGGCCGGGCGTTCGAGGGGCATGCGCCCGCGCGGCACGGGTGCGCCCTCGACGACCGGGAAGCGGCCCAGGGGCGCGGGTCAGGCCAGGGTGTCGCAGCGCGTGTACGTGCGGATGCGGTAGCGCAGGCCGGACACCGAGACCCGCGGGCCGTGGTCCTCGGCGACGGTCCAGGCGGGGCCGATGGCCGGGGCGTGTGTGTCGCCGTCGACCGACAGGTCGATCTCGGTCACGGACAGGGTGTCGGCGCGGTCGACGGCCGCGCGGTAGAGCTGCCCACCGCCGATCACCCAGGTCTCGGCGACGGCGTCGGCCCGGGGTGTCGCGGCCGCGAGGTGGAGGGCCTCGTCGAGGGAGCCGGCGCGGTCCGCGCCGTCCGCGGCCCACTGCGGGTTGCGGGTGACCACGATGTTGCGGCGGCCCGGAAGCGGGCGGAAGCGTGCCGGGAGCGACTCCCAGGTGCGGCGGCCCATCACCACGGGGTGTCCGAGGGTGGTCGCCTTGAAGTGCCCCAGGTCCTCGGGCAGGTGCCACGGCATCGTGCCGTCCGCGCCGATCACGCCGTCCGGGGTCTGGGCCCAGATCAGTCCGATCCTCAGGCCGCTGCTCGTACCGCTGCTCGTGTCGCCGCTCGTGTCGCCGCTCATACCGCGACCGGTGCCTTGATGGCCGGGTGGTGCCGGTAGCCGACCACCTCCACGTCCGAGTAGGCGTAGTCGAAGAGCGAGTCGGCCTGCCGCAGGCGCAGCTCGGGGAAGTCGAACGGCGTGCGCGCGAGCTGTTCCGTCACCTGCTCCACGTGGTTGTCGTAGATGTGGCAGTCACCGCCGGTCCAGATGAAGTCGCCCGGCGCGAGGCCGACCTGCTGCGCGACCATGTGGGTCAGCAGGGCGTAGCTGGCGATGTTGAACGGGACGCCGAGGAAGAGGTCGGCGCTGCGCTGGTAGAGCTGGCAGGAGAGTCTGCCGTCGGCGACGTGGAACTGGAACAGGGCGTGGCACGGGGCGAGCGCCATCGCGTCCAGTTCGGCGACGTTCCAGGCGGAGACGATCATCCGGCGGGAGTCGGGATCGGTGCGCAGGGTGTCGAGGACCTGGCCGATCTGGTCGATGTGCCGGCCGTCGGGGCCGGGCCAGCTGCGCCACTGGACGCCGTAGACGGGGCCGAGGTCGCCGTCGGGGCCGGCCCATTCGTCCCAGATGGTGACGCCGTTCTCGCGGAGCCAGCCGACGTTGGAGTCGCCGCGCAGGAACCACAGGAGCTCGTACACCACGGACTTCAGGTGCACCTTCTTGGTGGTGATCAGCGGGAACCCCTGCGAGAGGTCGTAGCGCAGTTGGTGTCCGAAGACGCTCCGGGTGCCGGTGCCCGTCCGGTCGGCCTTGGCCGTCCCGGTGGTGAGCACGTGCTTCAACAGGTCTTCGTACTGGGTGTCCGCCACGAGCGGTAAGTGTACGTGTCCGTGCTGGTCGGCGGGACCGACCCGGAGGACGGGGGGGGGCCCCCGCCCCGCCCCGGGGGGGTTGAGGTACGTAGGTGGGGGGGGGGGGCGGCCCCCCCCCTC
>NZ_JBHWGD010000263.1:0-2313 GCF_042733235.1 Kitasatospora sp. NPDC059722 | reverse complement strand
GGACTCCTCCTTCGGCATGAGCGGCACCCTCGCGCACGTCGTGCTGGAGGTGGCGCCGGTCGCCGTCCCGACCCCGCTCGTCGAGGCGCCCGGCGGCGTCCTGCCGTGGGTGCTCTCCGCCCGCACCCCCGCCGCCCTGCGCGCCCAGGCCGCACGCCTCGCCGAGCACCTCGACGCCGAGCCGGACCTTCGCCCGCACGACGTCGCCCACACCCTGCTCACCACCCGCGCCCTCTTCGAGCACCGCGCCGTCGTGCTCGGCGCCGACCCCGCCGAACTGCGCGAGGGCCTCGCCGCGCTCGCCGCCGGCGCCTCCACGCCGAACGCCGTCCAGGGCCTCGCCGAGGACGGCGGCCGCACCGTCTTCGTCTTCCCCGGCCAGGGCTCCCAGTGGGCCGGCATGGGCGCCCGGCTGCTCGACGAGTCACCGGTGTTCGCCGAGCGCATCGCCGAGTGCGCGGCGGCCCTGTCCGCGCACGTCGACTGGTCGCTGCTCGACGTGCTGCGCCAGGCCGAGGGCGCGCCCGCGCTGGACCGGGTCGACGTCGTCCAGCCCGCGACCTTCGCCGTCATGGTGGCCCTCGCCGACCTGTGGCGCGCCCACGGCATCCACCCGGACGCCGTGGTGGGCCACTCCCAGGGCGAGATCGCCGCCGCCGTCGTCGCCGGGGCGCTCTCCCTGGAGGACGGCGCCCGGGTGGCCGCCCTGCGCAGCCGGCTCATCGGCCGGGTCCTGGCGGGCTCCGGCGGGATGGTCTCGGTGCCGCTGTCCGCCGAGGAGGCCGAGGAGCGGCTGCGTTCGCGCTTCGACGGGCTCGCCGTCGCCGCCGTGAACGGGCCGCGGACCGTCGTCGTCGCCGGTCCGGCCGGTGAACTCGACGAACTGATGGCCGAGTTCGAGGCCGAGGGCCTGCGCGCCCGGCGGATCAGCGTGGACTACGGCTCGCACTCCGCCCAGGTCGAACTCCTGCGGGACGACCTGCTGACGGACCTCGCCCCCGTGCGCCCGCGCACCGCCGAGGTGCCGTTCTTCTCCACCGTCACCGGCGACTGGCTCGACACCACCGCCATGGACGCCGGCTACTGGTACCGCAACCTGCGCAACCCGGTCCGCTTCGACCCGGCCGTGCGGGAGCTGATGGCGCAGGGCCACGGCCTGTTCGTCGAGGTCAGCCCGCACACCGTGCTCACCATGGCGATCGAGGCCACCGCCGAGGACCGCGGCGACCGCGCCACCGCCGTCGGCACCCTGCGCCGCGACAAGGGCGGCACCGACCGCTTCCTCGCCTCGCTCGCCGAGGCCTTCGTCCGCGGCGGCCGGGCCGACTGGTCCGCCCGCACCGCCGGCGGGCGCCGCGTGCCGCTGCCCACCTACGCCTTCCAGCACGAGCACCTGTGGGCCGTCGCGCCGCGCCCCGGCGGCGAGCCGGAGGACGGCGAGTTCTGGAACGCCGTCGAGGAGGCCGACGTCGAGGCGCTGGCCGCCCGGCTGCGCATCGACAGCGGCGCGCTCGCGCCGGTGCTGCCCGCGCTGTCCGACTGGCACCGCCGCCGGCGGGAGCGCTCGACGCTCGACTCCTGGCGCTACCGGGCGACCTGGAAGCCGCTGACCGTCGCGTCCGCCCGCCTGGACGGCACCTGGCTGCTCGTCACCGCTCGGGACGGCGACGGCGAGGGCGAGGCCGCCGCAGGTGAGGACATCGCCGAGGCGCTGACCGCGCACGGCGCGACGGTCGAGCGGCTCGTCCTGGACGACACCTGCACCGACCGGCAGCGCCTCGCCGCGCTGCTCACGCACGGCGAGCTCGCGGGCATCGTCTCGCTGCTCGCCGCCGCCGAGCGGCCGAGCGAGCGCCACCCCGCCCTGCCCGAGGGCGTCGCGCTCACCCTCGCCCTGGTCCAGGCCCTGGGCGACGCCGGGCAGGCCGCGCCGCTGTGGCTGGTCACCCGCGGCGCCGTCGCCGCCGGGCGCACCGACACCGTCGCCAACCCGGTGCAGGCGCAGGTCCACGGCCTCGGCTGGACGGCCGCCCTGGAACACCCGCAGCGCTTCGGCGGCGTCGTCGACCTGCCCGACGCGCTCGACCGGCGCGCCGGCGAGCGGCTGGCCGCCGTGCTGGCCGCCCGCGACGAGGACCAGGTGGCGATCCGCCCCTCCGGCGCCTATGCCCGCCGCATCGTGCGCGCCGAGGCCGCCGCCCGCCGGGAGGCCGGGCCGCTGCGCGGCACCGTCCTCATCACCGGCGGCACCGGTACCCTCGCCCCGCACCTGGCCCGCCGCCTCGCGGCCGAGGGCGCCGAGCGGATCGTGCT
>NZ_JBHWGD010000262.1:0-2364 GCF_042733235.1 Kitasatospora sp. NPDC059722 | reverse complement strand
GCCGTGGTTACAGATCTTCTGGCCCCGCCACCCCCGTGCGGCCCCATTCTGTTGTTTCCGCTCAGCAGGACGTGATGAAGGCGGCCAACTTGGCTACTCCCTCGATGATCTGACGCTGCGTCACCGCACTGATGGAGAGCCGCAACAGGCGCTCTCCGCCGCCCCCCGGGTAGAACGGCGCCATCGGCGTCCAGAGCACGCCGTATTCCCGTGCGCACCGCTCCATCGCCGCGTCGTCCGCCGTGAACGGCACGGTGAGGACGGCGAAGAAGCCGCCCTCGGGCCGGTTCCAGGACACCCCCAGACGGCGGCGCGCGGACGCCGGGAAGTGCCGTTCCAGCTCGCGCAGCAGCGTGTCCATCCCGGCCGCGTAGTGGGCCGTGGCGGCGGCGTTGGCGGCGCGCAGGCGGCAGTCGTGGCGCAGCAGCATGCCGCCGATGACGGCCTGGCTGAGGGCCGGGGTGTTGACCGTCGTCATGCTCTTGAGCCGGGCCAGCTCGTCCGCCAGCAGGGTGCGCCGGCCGCCCGGGCCGGTCACCTCCTGGTCGGCGACGACGTAGCCGAGGCGGGCGCCGGGGAAGCAGGTCTTGGCGAAGGAGCCGAGGTAGACGACCCGGCGGTGGCGGTCCAGCGCCTTGAGGGTCGGCCGTTCGCCGCACGCGCGGACGAAGAAGCCGTACGGGTTGTCCTCGATGACGAGCAGGTCCTCGTCCGCCGCGACGGCCAGCAACCGGGTGCGGGCGTCGACGGGCATGCTGGTGCCGGACGGGTTGGCGAAGTCGGGGACGACGTAGAGCGCGCGCGGGCGCCGGCCCTCGGCGCGGACGGCCCAGGCGGCGGCGCGGACGGCCTCCGGGTCGGGCCCGCCGGCCGGCCCCTCGGGGACGGGGCGGGTGGTGAGGTCGAGCAGCCGGGCGGCGCCGGTGACGCCCACGTAGCAGGGCGAACTGACCAGCAGGACGTCGTCCGGCGTGGCGCACAGCGCGCGCAGGGCGAGCAGCATGCCCTCCTGGGCGCCGACGGTCAGCACCAGGGCCTCGGGGGCGACGGTGAGGCCCTCGTCGTTGGCGAGGGTGCGGGCGACCAGGTCGGCGATGATGCCCTTGGTGGGGCCGTACTGGAACAGCGCGGTGCGGACGGCGTCCCGGTCCAGGCCGCGGGCGGCCAGGTGCGCGAGGTAGGCGTCCAGGTGGGCCGGGACGTCCTCGGGCTCGAAGAAGCCCTCGTAGGGGCGGCCGGGGGCGAAGGAGACGGCGTCGGGGTAGCGGGTGGTGACCTCGTTGAGGAAGGTCATCGCGTCGAGCAGCGGGTCGGAGAGGGAGGCGTGCAGGTCCGCCAGGTCGAGGGTCATCGCAGGGCCTCGCGCAGGCGCTCGGCGGCGTACCGCTGGGCCTCGGCGGCGGCGTCCAGGACGCCCGTCATGGCGAAGAAGCCGTGCGGCACGCCCTCGTACCGCCGTGCGCCGACCGGGACGCCCGCGGCGCGCAGGGCCTCGGCGTACTGCTCGCCCTCGTCGCGCAGCGGGTCGTACTCGGCGGTGATGACGGTCGCGGGCGGCAGGCCGGCCAGGCTCGGGGCGCGCAGCGGGGAGGCGTACGGGTCGGCGCCGTCGGCCTGGTCGGCGAGGTAGTGGCCCCAGTACCAGGCGGCCGAACGGCGGTTGAAGAGCAGCGGGTCGTCGTGCTCACGCAACGAGGGGGTGTCGGCGCCGTGGTCGGTGTTGGGGTAGACGAGCAGTTGGTGGCGCACGGCTGGGCCGCCCTCGTCGCGCAGCAGGAGGGTGAGCGCGGCGGTGAGGTTGCCGCCCGCGCTGTCGCCGCCGACGGCGAGGCGGGCGGGGTCCAGGCCGAGGCTCTTGGCGTGGGCGGCCAGCCAGTGGACGGCGACGCGGCAGTCGTGGAGGGCGGCGGGGAAGGGGTGTTCGGGGGCGAGCCGGTAGCCGACGGAGACGGTGGCGCAGCCGACGGCGTTGGTCAGGCGGCGGCAGATCGCGTCGCCGGTGTCGAGCGAGCCGAGGGTCCAGCCGCCGCCGAACAGGTAGAGCAGGACGGGAGGTTCGCCGTCGGCGGCCGGCCGGTGGAGGCGGAGGGCGAGGTCGCCGCCGGGGCCGGGGACGGTGAACTCCTCGACGGAGGCGACCGGTTCGGGTGCGCCCGCCGCCGCGCGGATGTCCGCGAGGTCGGCGGCGCGGGCCTCGGCGAGGGTGAGGGTGTAGAGGGGCGGCGCGCCGGAGCTCGCGCGGCGGGCGCGCAGGGCTTCGGCTTGGGGGTGGAGGGGCATGGGGGGGTGTGCCTTTCGGGTCGGGTCGGAGAGCCGCGGCGTCAGGGTGCGTGCATCGCAAGGCGGAGGAGGGAGTCCATGCGG
>NZ_JBHWGD010000261.1:0-2419 GCF_042733235.1 Kitasatospora sp. NPDC059722 | reverse complement strand
GGGGGGGGGGGGGTGGCTGTGGAGCTACCCCGCCCCCCCCCCCCCCGCACCGCCCCCCCCCCCCCCCCCCCCCCGCCGCTTCGTCCCCCCGCCCGGCCGCCCCGCCGCCGGGCTCGGCCGGGACAGCGCGATCGTCGGCATGTGCGGCACGCCGTCGCGGGTGAAGCAGGCCACCGTGACGTCCTTCTCGGTGGCCGCGCGCCAGGCCGCGGCGTCGGTGCCGAGCGAACGGACGCCGTGGACGCGCAGCAGCCGCTGGCAATGCGCGAACGCGGGGCGCCGGTGCGGCGGGATCTCGTAGACGACCACCGTGTCCGTGGTCACGGCGCGACCGTCCGCCTCCAGCCGTACGAAGCCGTCGCCGCCGGCCTCGATGCGGCCGGTGCCGCCGAGCCCGTCGGCGTCGTCCGTCATGAAGTGCCGCGCGTCCACCAGGACGGGTTCCCGGCCGGTCAGCCTCCGGACGGCGGCGGCCATCGCGTCCCGGGTGCCCTCGGTCGAGCCGTGGTCGGTCAGAAGAACGAATTCTCGTCGGCTCATGCCGTCATGGAAGCGATGCGGGCGCGCACGGGACAAGGAGGCCTTGTGCGCCATTCACGCGTCGCGGTGGCCGAAATCGCATCCGCCGTGAGCCCGCTCCGGCCCGCCGCCGTTAATCCGGATGCGGGCCCCCGCCCGCCCGGGTACCCTCGGCCCCATGTCCACGCCCCGAATTTCCTAGCTGACGGACCCGCCTCCACGCCACCCGTGTGTCCGTTCGCTGTTTCGGAGCGTTATCCCATGATCACCACCCGTGGTGTCGACGTGCGCGTCGGCGCCCGTCTCCTCCTGTCCGACGTCAGCCTGCACATCGCCCCCGGCGACCGGATCGGCCTGGTCGGCCGCAACGGCGCCGGCAAGACGACCCTGCTCGCCACGCTCGCCGGCGAGCTGGCCCCCGCCGCCGGCACCGTCACCCGCACCGGTGCGGTCGGCTACCTCCCGCAGGACTCCCGCGCCGCCGACCCCGCCGTCACCGTCACCGACCGCATCCTGTCCGCCCGCGGCCTCGACGCCGCCGTCCGCGCCCTGCGCACCGCCGAGGAGGCGATGACGCTGGCCGAAGGACCGGCCGCCGAGCGGCGGGCGATGGACGCCTACGTGCGGGCCGAGGCCGCGTTCCAGTCGCGCGGCGGCTACGCGGCCGAGGCCGAGGCCGCCCGGGTCGCGGCCGGGCTCGGGCTGCCCACCCGCGTCATGTCCGGCCCGGTCGGCGCGCTGTCCGGCGGCCAGCGGCGCCGGGTCGAACTGGCCCGGATCCTGTTCGCCGACCACGGCACCCTGCTGCTCGACGAGCCCACCAACCACCTGGACGCCGACTCCGTCACCTGGCTGCGCGGCTTCCTGGCCGGCCACCCCGGCGGGCTCGTGCTGATCAGCCACGACATCAGCCTGGTCGCCGACACCGTCAACCGGGTCTTCCACGTCGACCCGCAGCGCGCCACCATCGACGTCCACAACACCGGCTGGCGGGCCTACCTCACCCAGCGCGAGGCCGACGAGCGCCGGCGCGCCCGCGAGCGGGCCAACGCCGAGCGCAAGGCCGCCTCGCTCAACGCCCAGGCCGACAAGATGCGGGCCAACGTCGCCACCGCGACCGCCGCCCGCAACATGGCCCGCCGCGCCGACCGGATGCTCGCCGACCTGGAGCCCGTCCGCCAGGCCGAGCGCGTCGCCCGGATCCGGCTGCCCGAGCCCGAGCCGTGCGGCCGCATGCCGCTCGGCGCGGTCAGCCTCGCCAAGGCCTACGGCGGCCGGCCCGTCCTCGGCGGACTGGACCTCGCCGTCGACCGCGGCTCCCGGCTGGTCATCCTCGGCCTCAACGGCGCCGGCAAGACCACCCTGCTGCGGATCCTGGCCGGCCACGTGACCCCGGACTCGGGCCGCGTCGTGCCCGGCCCCGGCCTGCGGCTCGGCTACTTCGCCCAGGAACACGACACCCTCGACCCGGCGCTCACCGTCCGGGACAACCTCGCCCTGGCCGCCCCCGCCCTCACCGACGGCGAACTGCGGCGCGTGCTCGGCGCGTTCCTGTTCAGCGGCGACGACGCCGACAAGCCCGCCGGCGTCCTGTCCGGCGGCGAGAAGACCCGCCTGGCGCTGGCCGGACTCGTCCACTCCGGCGCCAACGTGCTCCTCCTCGACGAGCCCACCAACAACCTCGACCCGGCCTCGCGGGCCGAGGTCCTGGGCGCCGTCGGCACGTACCCGGGCGCGATCGTGATGGTCACCCACGACCCGGGCGCCATCGAGGCCCTCCGCCCGGACCGCGTCCTCCTCCTCCCGGACGGCGACGAGGACCTGTGGAGCGACTCGTACCTGGACCTCGTCGGCCTCTCGTGTAGCCGGGGCCGCGGGGGGCCCCGGGCCCCCCCCGGCC
>NZ_JBHWGD010000260.1:0-2464 GCF_042733235.1 Kitasatospora sp. NPDC059722 | reverse complement strand
CGGGCCGCCGCGGTTCACGGACACGGCACCGGCGCGGCCGGCGTGGTGACGGCGGTCGGTGACGGCGTGCCGGACCTGCGCCCCGGCGACGAGGTGTTCGGCGTGCTGGCCGCCGGGCCGAAGGCGGTCGCCGACCGGCGCCTCCTGGCCCCGCTGCCCGACGGCTGGTCCTTCGGGGCCGCCGCCGCCCTGGCCGCCGACTTCGTCCCCGCCCGGCAGGCCCTCGGCGGCCCGGCCGTCCAGGCCGGCCGGACCGGCTGGACCGTCCACGTGCACGCCACCGCCACCGGACCGGCCACCGCCGCCGTCCAGCTCGCCCTGCTCCTCGGCGCCGACGTCTCCGCCACGGCCCCCGACGGCCTGTGCGAGACCCTGCTCGGCCACGGCCTGCCGCCGGAGCGACTCCTCGGGCGTGCGGCGGCGGGCACCGACCTCGTCCTCGACGACGACGCCTTCGCCCACCTGCCCGCACCGGACGCCGACGAGACCGCCGCGATCCTCGCGGAACTCGCCGCCCTCGCCGGACGCGGCGAACTCACCGCGCCGCCCGTCGCCGCGCGCGACATCCGCGACGCCCGCACCGCCGGGGACCGGTACCAGCGGACCGTCCTCACGATGCCCGTGGAGCGCGACCCCGACGGCACCGTCCTGATCACCGGCGGCACCGGCGCCCTCGGCCGCCACCTCGCCCGCCGCCTCGCCGTCACCGGCGCCCGCCACCTGCTGCTCACCAGCCGGCGCGGACCGGACGCCCCCGGCGCGGCCGAACTCCTCGCCGACCTGGCGGCCCTCGGCGCCGAGGCCCGCGTCGTCGCCTGCGACACCGCCGACCGTGCCGCCACCGAAGCGCTGCTCGCCGGCATCCCCGCCGAGCACCCGCTCACCGCCGTCATCCACACGGCCGGTGTGCTGGACGACGGCATCGTCACCGCGCTCACCCCCGAGCGCCTGTCCGCCGTCCTGCGGCCCAAGGTCGACGCCGTCTGGCAGCTCCACGAGCTCACCCGCCACCTCGACCTCGCGCAGTTCGCCGTCTTCTCGTCCATCGCGGGCGTCATGGGCAGCCCCGGCCAGGGCAACTACGCTGCGGCCAACGCGTTCCTGGACACCCTGATCGACCACCGAAGGTCGCTCGGCCTCGCCGGCACCTCGCTCGCCTGGGGCCCGTGGGCCCAGGAGGCGGGCATGACCAGCGAACTCAGCGAGACCGACATGCGGCGCATGCAGTCCGGCGGCATTCCGCCGCTCTCCGTCGAGCAGGGCCTCGCCCTGTTCGAGGCCGCCCTCGGCTCCGCCGAACCGCTCGTCATCCCGATGGGCCTGGCCGCCGGGGGCATGCGCCCCCAGGGCGACGTGCCGCCGCTGTTCCGCGGACTCGTGCGTGCCGCCCGGCGCACCGCCTCCGGCGCCGGCGCGAGCGGTGCCGACGCGGCCGCCGACTTCACCCGGCAGCTGCTCGACCTGAACGAGCGCGACCGCATGCGGTACCTCGTCGACACCGTCCGCGCCGAAGCCGCCGCCGTCCTCGGCCACCCCTCCCCGGAGGCCGTCGACGCCGAACGCGACTTCTACGAGCTCGGGTTCGACTCGCTCACCGCCGTCGAGCTGCGCAAGCGCCTCGCCGCGCTGACCGGCCTGCCGCTGCCCAGCACGATGGCCTTCGACCACCCGACGCCGGTCGCGCTCGCCGCCTTCCTGCGCGGCGAACTGCTCGACGGGCCGCAGGACGTGACGGCGCCGCCGGTCGCCGCCGCCGACCCGGACGAGCCGATCGCCATCGTCGGCATGGGCTGCCGCTTCCCCGGCGGCGCCGGAAGCCCCGACCAGCTATGGCGGCTCGTCGCCGAGGGCACCGACGCCATCTCCGAGTTCCCGGAGAACCGCGGCTGGGACACCGGCCTCTACGACCCCGACCCGGATACCCCCGGCCGCACCTACTCCACCCAGGGCGGGTTCCTGCACGAGGCCGGCGAGTTCGACGCCGCGTTCTTCGGCATCTCCCCGCGCGAGGCCCTCGCCATGGACCCGCAGCAGCGCCTCCTCCTGGAGACGGCCTGGGAGGCCATGGAGCGCGCCGGCCTCGACCCGTCCGCCCTGCGCGGCAGCCTCACCGGCACCTTCATCGGCGCCAGCTACCAGGACTACAGCCCCGGCGACTCCGCCCAGGACGGCGCCGAGGGCCACCTCGTCACCGGCACCATCCCGAGCGTCCTGTCCGGCCGGCTCTCCTACACCTTCGGCTTCGAGGGCCCGGCCGTCACGCTCGACACCGCGTGCTCGTCCTCGCTCGTCGCCCTGCACCTGGCCTGCCAGTCGCTGCGCAACGGCGAGAGCTCGCTCGCCCTCGCCGGCGGCGTCAGCGTCATGGCCACGCCCAACGCCTTCGTCGGCTTCAGCCGCCAGCGCGCGATGGCCGTCGACGGCCGCTGCAAGGCCTACGCCGAGGCCGCCGACGGCATGAGCC
>NZ_JBHWGD010000259.1:0-2560 GCF_042733235.1 Kitasatospora sp. NPDC059722 | reverse complement strand
TCGTCGTCGTCCCCCGCGAGGTCACGCGCGACCCCGCGGCCTTCCTCGACCTCCTCGTCCGCGAACGCGTCACCGTGCTCTCCCAGACGCCGTCCGCGTTCCGCCAGCTCGTCGCCCAGGAGGAGCGCCGCCCGGCCGGCGAACTGAGCCTGCGCCTGGTCGTGTTCGGCGGCGAGGCTCTCGACCTGGCCCCCGTGCGCGCCTGGTGGCGCCGCCACGCCCCCGACCGCCCGGTCCTGGTCAACATGTACGGGATCACCGAGACCACCGTCCACGTCACCTGGCGGGTCCTCACCCCGGAAGGGACCGAGACCGCCCGCAGCCCGATCGGCCGCGCACTGCCCGGCTGGCGGACGCTCGTCCTGGACGGCCGCGGCGAGCCCGTCCCGGTCGGTGTGCCGGGCGAGCTGTACGTCGGCGGCGCCGGGGTCGCCCGGGGCTACCTCGGCCGCCCCGGCCTCACCGCCGAGCGCTTCGTCCCCGACCCCTTCGGCGACGCGCCCGGTGCCCGCCTGTACCGCAGCGGCGACCTCGCCCGGTGGACGGCCGACGGGGAACTCGAATACCTCGGCCGCGCGGACGACCAGGTCAAGATCCGCGGCTTCCGCATCGAACTCGGCGAGATCGAGGCCGCCCTCGGCCGCCACCCGGCCGTCCGGGGTGTCACCGTCGTCGTCCGCGAGGACACCCCCGGCGACCCCCGGCTCGTCGCCTACACGGCCTGCCCGGACGGGACCGACCCGCGCGAGCTGCGCGACTTCGCCACCCTCCACCTGCCCGCCTACATGGTCCCCGCAGCGATCGTCCCCCTGGACGCCCTCCCCCTGACCCGGAACGGCAAGATCGACCGCGCCGCCCTCCCCGCACCCGAGTTCGCCTCCGGATCCACCGGCCGCGAGCCCGCGAACGCGACCGAGGCGGCCCTGTGCCGGCTGTTCGCCGACGTCCTCGGCCTGGAACGGGTCGGCGTCGACGACGCCTTCTTCGACCTCGGCGGACACTCGCTGCTGGTCATCCGGCTGGTGGACCGGATCCGCGCCGCCCTCGGCGTCGAACTGTCCATCCGGGCCGTGTTCGAGACCCCGACCCCGGCCGGCCTGGCCGCGGCCGTCGCCCTCGGACAGCGGGCCCGGCCCGCCGTGCGCCCCGCGGCGCGCCCGGAGCGCCTGCCGCTGTCCTTCGCCCAGCGCCGCCTCTGGTTCCTCAACGAGCTCGACGGCGGAGCGGCCTACAACATCCCGTACGCGGCCCGCCTGTCCGGCGCCCTGGACGTCGACGCGCTGAACGCCGCGCTCGCCGACGTCGTGGAGCGGCACGAGGCGCTGCGCACCGTCCTGCCCACCGAGGACGGCCGGCCGTGGCAGCGGATCCTCTCCGGCGCCGAGGCCCGGACGGACCTCACCGTCACCGACACCACCCCGGACGCGCTGGACGCCGACCTCGCCGCGGAGAGCGAACGCGTCTTCCGGCTGACCACGGAACCCGCCCTGCGCGCCCGCCTCTTCCGCCTCGGCCCGGACGAGCACGTCCTCCTGCTGGTCGTCCACCACGTGGCCTGCGACGGCTGGTCGCTGGAGCCGCTGCTCGACGACCTCGCCGAGGCGTACGGCGCGCGCCGCACCGGCACCGCGCCGGCCTGGCCGCCGCTGCCCGTCCAGTACGCCGACTTCACGCTGTGGCAGCGCGAGCTGCTCGGCACCGAGGACGACCCGGAGAGCCGGCTCTCGCAGCAGACCGAGTACTGGCGCCGGACGCTCGCCGGCCTCCCGGACCAGCTGGCGCTGCCCTTCGACCGGCCGCGGTCGGGCACGGTCGGCCTGCGCGGCGGCGAGGTCGCGGTCGAGGTCGGCCCGGCGCTGCACGCCGCGCTGGCCGCCGCCGCGCGGGCCCACGACTGCACCGTGTTCATGGCGCTCCAGGCCGCCGTCGCCGTCGTGCTGTCCCGCTCCGGCGCGGGGCCGGACATCCCGCTCGGCACGGCCACCTCCGGGCGCGCCGACGCCGCGCTGTACGGCCTCGTGGGCTTCTTCGCCGGCACCCTCGTGCTGCGCACCGACCTCTCGGGCGACCCGACCTTCGCCGAACTCCTCGGCCGGGTCCGGGAGGCCGACCTCGGCGCCTTCGCCCACCAGGACGTCCCGTTCGAGACGCTCGTCGAGGCGCTCAACCCGGCCCGCGTGCCCGGCGCCAACCCGCTGTTCCAGGTGAGCGTCTCCATGCTGAACAGCATCACCGCGGAACTCGCCCTCCCCGGCCTGGAGGTGGCGTCCCACGACCTGAGCATGGGGATCTCCGCCTTCGACCTGTCCTTCGTGTTCGGCGAACGCCCGGGCGCCGCGGCCGGGCAGGCCGGCGGGCTGGTCGCCGCGATCGGGTACGACGCCGACCTGTTCGACCACGCCACCGTCGAGGCCGTCGCCGACCGCCTGGTGCGGGTGCTGGAGGCGCTGGCCGCCCACCCCGTCCCCCCGGGCGGCGGGGGGGGGCGGCACCGCGCCCCCCCCCCGCGGGGGGGGCCGGCGGGGGGGGGCGCCCCCCCCCCCCCCCGGGGCGCGGCGCC
>NZ_JBHWGD010000258.1:0-2591 GCF_042733235.1 Kitasatospora sp. NPDC059722 | reverse complement strand
GGCGGGGGCGGCGCGGGCGCGCGCGCGCCGCCCGGGGCCGCGCGCGCGCGCGGGGCCCCGCCCGGGCGCCCCGGGCGGGCCCCCGCGCGCCCCCCCCGGGGTCCTCAGGGGACTCAGGCGGTCTTCTGCAGCGACCAGTTCTGGTACGGCTGGCCGTTCGGCTGCTGGAGCTCCAGCAGCCAACCACCGTAGTACCAGCGGTCGCTGACCCCGAGCACCAGCGAGCTGCCGGCCGCGGTCAGGCTGAACCCGCCGCCGGCGGAGGTGATCTGCCACTTCTGGGTGGCGGCGTCGGAGCACGGCTGCTGCGCGACGTACTGGCCGGCGACCGGATCGCCGCCCAGCTGCAGGCACTTGTCGGAGCGGACCGACTTGATCCGCACCGCGCCGTCGCCGGCGTCCTCGAACGCCCACTTCTGGTTGGCGTAGCCGGTGCGCTGGTAGGCGATGGCGACGGTGCCGTCGTTCATCGAGCTGCCCCACAGGTCGGCGGCCTGGCCGGTGAGGCCGTTGACCATCGTGTAGTGGGCGCCGGGCTGCGGGCGCCCGGCGTCGGCGGCGGTGCGGAAGGTGACGGTGCGGCCCGGCTTGCCGACGGACCCGGCGGCGTCGCGGACGGCGACCGCAACGCTGTACGAGGTGCCGGGGGCGAGGCGGACGAGGCCGACGACCGTGGCGCGGACGGTGCCGATGGTCTGGCCGCCGAGCAGGACGTCGTAGCCGGCCGCGTTCGGGACGCCCGGCCAGCTCAGCATGACCGAGTTCTGGGTGACCTGACTGACCGTCACATCGGGCGAGCCGGTGCCGGCGGTGGGGGTTCCGGTCGGGGTCGGGGTCGCGGTCGGGCTGCCGGTGGCGGTCGGGGTCGCGGTCGGGGACGGCGAGCCGGTCGTGCCGCCGCCGGGCGTCGGGGACGGCGACGCGGTGCGGGTGGGCGACGCGGTCGGGGACGGCGTGGGGGTGGCGGTCGGGGACGGGTTGGGGTTGGGGCCGGTGCCACCGCCGTTGCCGGTGATCAGGAAGCGGTTGTTGGCGACGTTCCAGTGCGAGGAGAGGTAGCTGCCCGGCTTCGGGTCGGTGCTGTAGTAGTCGTCGTGCGTGCAGTCGAGCCGGTCGTAGTGCGCGCGGTCCGGGCAGACCACCTTCATCTGCGGGTAGTACGGGTAGTCCGAGTAGCACATCAGGTCGTAGTCGTAGACGCAGTGGCCGCCCTTGCTGGTGCTCGGCGCGCTGTTGTTCACCGCGCCCAGGTTGTGGCCCAGTTCGTGCGCCGCGGTGTGCCCGCCCCAGCAGCCCGAGTCCGTCCGGCCGTACGAGGGGCCGAAGTTGCTGAGGTTGTCCTGGCCGGGGCGCTCGTCGCCGGCGAAGGTGCCGATGCCGCAGTACACCTTGGCATCGGTGAACATCATGTACTTGCGGTCCTTGCGGTTGAACCCCTGCGCGGCGACGGCGTCGTTGCTCGCGTTGAAGTCCTGGAGCGCCGCGTCGGAGATCTGCACGTTCAGCACGGACGCGGAGCAGTCGGAGTCGGTGACGAAGCGGACGTGCCGCGCGCCGCCGGTCTCCTGGGCGCTCGCGTTGTAGATGACGTCGACGTCGGCGGCCCACTTCTTGAAGGAGGCCAGGTACTGGGCGTAGCGGTCGTTGCCGGGGGCGTGGAGGTACACCACCTGGATGCGGTTGCCGCTGCTGCCGTCACCCTCGCAGACCACGGACGAACCGCCGGACGCGGCGGGGGTGCTCTGCTGCGGGGCACCGGCCGGGTCGCCCAGCAGCGCCTTCTGGCCGGCATCGAGAACCGGCGCGGCGCCCTTCAACAGGTCGGCGGCGGACGGGGGCTGGGCGTTGGCGGCTGGCGTGAGCACCGGCGCCTGGGCGGCCGCGGCGGCCACCGGCGCGACGTCCTTGTGGATGTCGACGTCCTTCGGCGGGGCGTCCGGGCCGTGGCTGCACAACTGACCGTTGGAGACCTGCAGCGAGCCGGCGCAGCGGTCGCCGTTGGGCAGGCTCAGACCGGCGTAGACCAGGCCGCGGTCGGGCTGGTCCTTGGGTATCTCCTTGAGCGGGGCGGCCTTCTGGTCGCGCTTGGGCGCGGGGGCCTGGGTCGCGCCCTCGGCGGTCCCGGTCTCGCCGCTGCCGTCGTCGGACACCACACCCGCCTGGTTGCCCAGGACCGGACCGTCCGCCGAGACACTGGCGTTGGTGCGGCTGCCCGCCGGTTCGAGCGCCGTCGAGATGCCGAGCGCACCCGCGACCAGGCCGGCGGCGACCGCCGCGGCGATCAGCGTCGTCCTGCGGGTGAACCGCCTGCGCCTGCGTCGACGGAGCTCCGTGCTGCGGTGTCCCATCGCGTTCCTTTCCTCGTGCGACGGCCCGCGCCCCTGTGGTGACGGGCGCCGGGCCTTCCGACACGTGGGAGACCGGATGGGGCGGGTGGGAATAACAGAAACTTCTTTCGAAAATCTTCGGGGCACGTGAACGGGCCCTGGGCGCAGGGGGCATCAGCCCACGTCAGGCGACTCCGGACGGCTCCGGACGGCTCCGGACAGCTTCGAACGGCTTCGAACGGCTTCAGGCGGCTTCAGGCCGCG
>NZ_JBHWGD010000257.1:0-2625 GCF_042733235.1 Kitasatospora sp. NPDC059722 | reverse complement strand
GGTGTGTGTCTATTTTTTGTATATGACACCGGACGTGCTCCCCACACCCCCCGCGGGGGCGCCCCCCCCCCCCCCCCGGGCCCCCCCCCCCACCCCTCCACCCGACCCACCCGAAACGGAGCCCGTACGTGACCAGAACCCGGCCCCTCCTGGCTGCTGCCGCCGCCCTGCTGCTCTCCGTGGGTCTCGCGGCCTGCTCCAGCTCCAGCAAGCCCGCGAACACCACCACCAGCGCGGCGAGTTCCCCGGCCGCCAGTGCCAGTGCCAGTGCCACCGCGACCGCGAGCGCCACCGCGACCGCGAGCGCCACCGCGACCGCGACCGCCAGTGCCACCGCGTCTGCCTCCGCCGCCACGCCCGCACCCAGCAGCACCGGCGCGCTCCAGGTCACGATCAAGAACTTCGCGTTCGCGCCGGCCTCCCTCACCGTGAAGCCCGGTCAGACCGTCACGGTCGTCAACCAGGACTCCACCACCCACACGCTGACCGCCTCCGACAAGTCCTTCGACACGGGGAACATCGCCCCGGGGGCGTCCGCGACCTTCACCGCGCCGCAGCAGACGGGCGACCACCCGTACATCTGCACCATCCACCCGTTCATGCACGGCACCCTCACCGTTGGCTGATGCACCATGGACACCCCCGCACCCGGCCGCCGCCGCGGCCGGAGCCTCACCCACCTCGTCCTGCGCCTCGCGGCGGCGGCCGGACTCGCGATCGACGCGGCCGTCCACGCCCGGCTGGCCGACCAGTACGACGCCGTCGGCGACTCGCTCAGCCAGGGCACCCTGTTCCGCCTGGAGTCCGCGGCCGCGAGCCTCGCCGCGCTGCTCCTGCTCCTGTGGCGGCACCGCACCGGTGACGCCTTCGCGTGGACCGTCGCCGCCTCCGGGCTCGGCGCGCTGCTGCTCTACCGCTACGTGGACGTCGGCGCCATCGGCCCGCTGCCGAACATGTACGAGCCCGTGTGGTTCACCGACAAGACGCTCGCCGCCTGGGCCGAGGGGGTCGCCACGGCGGCCCTCACCGTGCTGCTGCTGGACCGCCGACGACGCCGTCCCCGACCCCGGTCGTGAGGGCCGGGCCCCACGCCGGCGCGCGCTTCGGAGGCGCCCCGCCGCGCTCCAGTGCGCCCTGCCCGCCTCCGCACGCCGTTGTGGGCCGGGCCGACCGCGATGAGGCTTCTTGTCCGTACACGTTGTCTGTACATGTTCATGAAACCCGTCCGCGGAGGTGCACACCCGTCACTAACCCCGCAATCAGCCGACCAGTGGCCCGCCCCACCTCCCCGGGGGTGGGCCACCTCCACGTCGGCCGGGCGGCAGCGGCGGCGACGGCGGCGGTTCGGGTGAACGGGCGGCGCGGCGGCGGGCGCGCGGCCGGGGGCGGACGGGGCCGGGGCGATGATCGCCGGGTTCCCGGACGCTCACCCCACCGGAGGCGGATATGCGGATCCTGCTCCTCGCCAGCGCGTTCAACAGCCTCAGCCAGCGGCTCCACGCCGAACTGCGCGACCGCCGCCACACCGTGGACGTCCACCTCGCCGGGGACGACGACGACCTGCGCGCCGCCGTTCGGCGCCTGCGGCCCGACCTGGTCCTCGCGCCCATGCTGCGCACCGCCGTCCCGCCGGACGTCTGGTCGGAGACCACCTGCCTGATCGTCCATCCGGGCCCGCCGGGCGACCGCGGCCCGTCCTCGCTCGACCGGGCGGTCCAGGAGGGCGTCACCGAGTGGGGCGTCACGGTGCTCCAGGCCGAGGCCGAGATGGACGCCGGGCCGGTCTGGGCCTGGGCGCCGTGCCGCCTGCCCGCGCGCGGCAAGAGCGACCTGTACCGCAACGAGGTCTCCGACGCGGCCGTGGCCGCCGCGCTGGTCGCCGTCGAACGCGTCGCCTCCGGCACGTACGCGCCGCAGCCGCAGCACGGGCCCGGCTGGCGGGCGCCGGTGCGCACCCGGCCCGTCCTGCGCCAGGAGGAGCGCCGGATCGACTGGGCGGACGACTCCACCGAGGAGGTGCTGCGCCGGCTCCGCGCCGCGGACTCGCAGCCCGGCGTGCTCGACGAGCTGTGCGGCGGCGAGTGGTACCTGCACGGCGGGCACCCCGAGCCGGAGCTGCGCGGCCGTCCCGGCGACCTCCTCGCGACCCGGGCCGGGGCGGTGTGCCGGGCTACTCCGGACGGCGCAGTGTGGATCCCCGAACTCCGCCGGCGGCGCACACCCGGCGGGCCCGCGACCTTCAAGCTCCCGGCCGTGACGGCGCTCGGCGCCCTGCTGCCCGCGCTGCCCGAGGTGCCGGCGCCGCTGATGCCGGGCGGGGACGACGCGCCCGCCTGGTCGGACATCGGCTACCGCGAGGAAGGCCCGGTGGGCTTCCTGCGCTTCTCCTTCCCCGGCGGCGCGATGTCCGCCGAGCACTGCCGCCGCCTGCGGGAGGCGTACCGCTTCGCGCTCGGGCGGCCGACCTCGGTGCTGGTGCTGGGCGGCGGCCGGGACTTCTTCTCCAACGGCATCCACCTCAACGTCATCGAGGCCGCCCCGGACCCGGCCGCCGAGTCCTGGGCCTACATCTCCGCGTTGGACGACCTCGTGGGGCAGGTGCTCTCCACCACCGACCGCGTGGTG
>NZ_JBHWGD010000256.1:0-2666 GCF_042733235.1 Kitasatospora sp. NPDC059722 | reverse complement strand
CGACGGCGGTGAGCGGGGCGTCGGCGGGGATCGCGGCCAGCAGGGCGGCGAGGGCCTCGCGGTCGGCGACGTCGCAGGAGGTGATCGTCACGGTGGCGCCCAGGCCGCTCAGCTCCTCGGCGAGGTCGGCGGCGCCGGGGGCGTCGGGGCCGCGGCGGCTCGCCAGCAGCAGGTGGCTCGCGCCCGCGGCGGCGAGCTGTCGGGCCACCGCGGCGCCCCGGCCGCCGGTGCCGCCGGTGATCAGCACGGTGCCCGGGGTCGCCCCCGGGGTCCAGCCCGCGTCGGCTGCGCCGGCCGGGGCCGGGACCAGGCGGCGGGCGTGGACGGCGGCCGTGCGGATCGCGATCTGGTCCTCGGCGTCCGAGCCGTCCGGGCCGTCCGCGCCGGCGAGGACGGCGGCCAGCCGGCGCACCGCGGTCTGGTCCGGTGCCCCGGGCAGGTCGACGAGGCCGCCCCACTGCTGGGGGTGCTCCAGCGCGGCGACCCGGCCGAGGCCCCACACGGCGGCCTGCTCGGGCGCGGTCGGCGCGTCGGTGCGGGCCACGGCGACCGCGCCGCGCGTCAGGCTCCACAGCGGCGCGGTGACGTCCGCGTCGCCCAGGGCTTGCAGGAGGGCGAGGGTCACCGCGGCCGGGTCGGTGCCGCGGCCGAGCGCGAGGAGGGACAGGACGCCGGTGAACGGGCGCCCGGTCGAGGGCAGTTCGCGCAGCAGCGCGGCGAGCTCGGCGCGCTGCGGGGCGGGCACGGACAGGAGCAGGGCGTCCGGTCCGACGGCCTCGCAGGCCGCCTCCGTCCACGCCTCGTCGCCGTCCTCGGCCGGCGTGACCACCAGCCACGGGCCGGAGGGCCGGGCCGTCGAGCCGCCCGGCAGCGCGCGCCAGGACTCGTGGAAGCGCAGCGCGTCCAGCAGGGACTGGTCGCGGTGGTGGCGCCGCCAGGCGGACAGGGCGGGGAGCACCGCGCCGAGCGCGTCGCCGTCCACGGCGAGGTCGGCGGCCAGCGCGTCCAGGTCCTCGCCCTCGACGGCGGCCCAGAAGCGGGCGTCCAGCGGGTCGTCCTGCACGGCGACGCCGGGGCCGGCGGCCGGGGCGTGCGTCTGCGGCCAGTAGCGCTCGCGCTGGAAGGCGTACGTCGGGAGGTCGGTGCGGCGGGCACCGGTGCCGTCGAACAGGCGCGTCCAGTCGACGGGCACGCCGACGACATGGAGGCGGGCGAGCGCGGTCAGCAGGGCGGTCTCCTCGGGACGGCCACGGCGGCCGGCCGGCTCGACCACGGCCTCCGGGGCGTCCGCGAGGGTCTGACGGACGGCCGGGGCGAGGGCCGCGTCGGGGCCGAGTTCCAGGAAGTCGGTCGCACCGGCGGCGTGCAGCGTGCGGATCCCGTCGGCGAAGCGGACGGCCTCGCGGACGTGGCGCACCCAGTAGTCGGGGGTGGTGACGTCGCCGTCCAGGGAGCCGGTCAGGTTGGAGACCAGCGGGATCGAAGGGGCGCCGTAGGTAAGCCCGTTGAGGACGGTGCGGAAGTCCTCCAGCATCGGGTCCATCAGCGGCGAATGGAACGCGTGCGAGACCTTGAGCCGCGTGGTCCGCCGGTCGGCGAAGTGCGCCTCGATCGCCGCCACCGCTTCGAGAGAGCCCGACACGACCACGGAGGTCGGACCGTTGACGGCCGCGATCGAGACGAAGTCACCCAGCAGCGGCAGGACTTCGTCCTCCGTGGCCTGCACGGCGAGCATCGCGCCGCCCTCCGGCAGCGCCTGCATCAGCCGGCCGCGAGCGCTCACCAGCGTGCAGGCGTCCTCCAGCGAGAACACCCCGGCCACATGCGCGGCCGCGATCTCGCCGATCGAGTGGCCCGCGACGAACTCGGCCCGCACACCCAGCGATTCGACGAGCCGGTACAGCGCCACCTCGACCGCGAACAGCCCGGCCTGGGCGAACTCCGTCCGGTTCACCAGCTCCTCGTCCGAGCCCCACACCACATCGCGGACAGGCAGATCGAACTGCGCGCACACCGCGTCGAAGGCCTCGGCGAAGACGGGGAAGCGGGCGTACAACTCTTGGCCCATGCCGAGGCGTTGGGCACCCTGTCCGGAGAACAGCAGTGCCGTCCTGCGCTCGCCGTCGGCGACGCCCCTGGCCACCTCGGCGCCGTCCAGCAGCACCGCCCGGTGCGCGAAGCGCGACCGACCGGCGGCCAGCGAGAGGCCGATGTCCACCGGCGAGGCGTCCAGCCCTCCCAGTCGCGCGAGCTGCGCGTCCAGCGCCGCCTCCGACTTGCCCGCCGACACCCACGGCACGACGCCCGGCGCCACCGACGGCTCCGGCGCGGGGGCCTCGGCCGGCGGCGCCTGCTCGACGATCACGTGCGCGTTGGTGCCGCTGATCCCGAAGGCCGACACGCCCGCGCGGCGCGGCCGGCCGGTCTGCGGCCACTCCTCCGCCCGCGTGAGCAGCCGGATGTCGCCGGCCGTCCAGTCGACGTGCGAGGACGGCGCGTCCACGTGCAGCGTGCGGGGCAGCACACCGTGCTGCATCGACAGCACGGCCTTGATCACGCCGGCCGCGCCGGCCGCGGCCTGGGTGTGGCCGATGTTGGACTTCAGCGAGCCGAGCAGCAGCGGGCGCTCGCGCTCCTGCCCGTAGGTCGCGAGGAGGGCCTGGGCC
>NZ_JBHWGD010000255.1:0-2672 GCF_042733235.1 Kitasatospora sp. NPDC059722 | reverse complement strand
GGCGCGGTGCGCGGCGGTGACGGGGTCGGCGTCGTCGGCCGCGGTGAGGCGGTGGACGACGGTGGCGGGTGCGGGCTCCCCGGCGTCCAGGGCGGCGGTGAGGCCGGCGAGGTCGGCGTAGGAGCGGGCGCCGAGGGCGGCGGCGAGCGCGTCGTCGCCGCCGAGGACGGCCGTGTCCTCAAGGCCGGTGGCGGACATGGCGCTGTTCGGTGTCGGAGCCCACTCGACCGCGTAGAGCGGGTCCGCCACCGGGGCGAGGTGCTCGGGCGCGATCGGGCGGACGGTGACGGCCCCGGCGGTGAGCACGGGGGCGCCGTCGGCGTCGGCGGCGGTGAGCGCGTGGCCACCGTCGGCGGCCGGGGTGAGCCGGACGCGGAGCAGGGCGGCACCGGTGGCGTGGACGGTGACGCCGCGCCAGTCGACGGGCTGGGCGGGGCCGGTGCCGCCCGGGAGAGCGGCGAGCAGGGCCTGGAGGAGACCAGGGTGGACGCGGAAGCCGGCCGTCTCGGCGCGGTGCTCCTCGGGCAGGGCGACCTCGGCGAACAGCTCGTCGCCGCGCCGCCAGCGTGCGGCGACGGTGCGGAAGCGCTCGCCGTACTCGGCGTCGTCCGGGGTGTCCACCGCCTCGGCACCGGCGGGCGGCCATGCGGTCAGGGACGCGCCGTCAGCGCTCTCGGCAGTCAGGGTGCCGCTCGCGTGGCAGGTCCACGGGAGGTCGTCCGGCGCGCCGGTCGGGCGGGCGTGGACGGTGAGGGCCCGTCGGCCGTCGGCGTCGGCGGGTCCCGCGGTGAGCTGGAGGTCGACGGTGCCGTGGTCGGGCAGGGTGAGCGGGGTGAGCTCGGTGAGGTCGGCGACGGTCGGGCAGCCCGCCTCGTCGCCGGCCCGCACGGCCCAGTCGAGCAGCGCGGTGCCCGGCACGACGGCGGTGCCGCGCACGCGGTGGTCGGCCGTCCAGGGGTGCGTCCCGGTGCCGATCCGGCCGGTGAGCAGGACGCTCCCCGAGCCGTCCGCGAGCCGGACGACCCCGTCCAGCCCGCTGGGTTCGAGGGGAGCGCCGGTGCGGGCGGTGTCCTGGGCGAGCCAGTAGCGGCGGCGCTGGAAGGCGTAGGTGGGCAGGTCGGCGGACCGGCCGCCGGCGAGGGCGGGCCGCCAGTCGATCCGCACGCCGTGCACGTGGGCTTCGGCGAGGGAGGCGAGCAGCCGGGCCTGGCCGCCGTCCTCGCGCCGGACGGTGCCGAGTACGACGGCCCGGACGCCCGCGTCGGCGGCGGTGTCCTCGACGGCCATGGCGAGCACGGGGTGCGGGCTGCATTCGAGGAAGGCGTCGTGGCCCTGGGCGAGCAGGGCGCGGACGGACTCCTCCAGGCGGACGGTCCGCCGCAGGTTGCGGTACCAGTACCCGGCGTCGAGCGGGGTGTCGCCGAGCCAGTCGGCGGTGACGGTGGAGAAGAACGGGATGCGGGCCTCGCGCGTGGTCAGTCCGGCGAGTTCGGCGAGGAGGGTCTCCTCGATCCGTTCGACCTGGGCGGAGTGGGAGGCGTAGTCGACGGGGATGCGCTTGGCCCGGACGCCGTCGCGGGCGCAGTCGGCCAGGAGGTCGTCGAGGGCCGCGTTCTCGCCGGAGACGACCACGCCGGCCGGGCCGTTGGCGGCGGCCACCGAGATCCGGCCGCCGTGGGGCTCGATCCGGGCGAGGACGTCGGCGTGCGCCAGCGGCACCGACACCATGCCGCCGTGGCCGGAGAGGCCGCGGGCGATGGCCTGGCTGCGCAGGGCGACGACCTTGGCGCCGTCCTCCAGGGAGAGCGCGCCGGCCACGCAGGCGGCGGCGATCTCGCCCTGGGAGTGGCCGAGGACGGCGGCGGGGGTGACGCCGTGGACCTGCCACCAGGCGGCGAGCCCGATCATGGTGGCCCACAGCGCGGGCTGGGCGACGTCGACGCGGTCGAGTGACGGCGCGTCGGCCCGGCCGCGCAGGACGGCTTCGAGGGACCAGTCCGTCCAGGGTGCGAGGGCCCGTTCGCAGGCGCCGATCCGCTCGGCGAACCCCGGGGAGGCGTCGAGCAGTTCGGCGCCCATGCCGACCCACTGGGAGCCCTGGCCGGGGAAGACGAGGACGGCCCGGCGGTCGCGGCCGGCGCCGTGCCGGCCGGTGACGACGCCCGGGGCGGGCGTGCCGTCGGCGAGCGCGGCGAGCCCGGCGCGCAGGTCCTCGATGCCGGTGCCGACGACGGCGGCGCGGTGCTCCAGGAGCGCGCGGCCGGTGGCGAGGGAGTACGCGAGGTCGAGCGGCGCGGCGCTGCTGGTGGCGAGGTGGTCGAGCAGCGCGCGGGCCTGGCCCCGCAGGGCCTCGGCGCTGCGGGCGGAGAGCAGCCAGGGCAGGGCGGGGCGCTCGGGCCCGGGGGTCAAGGAACCGGGCTGGGACTCCTGCTGGGGGGCCTGTTCGAGGATCACGTGGGCGTTGGTGCCGCTGAGTCCGAAGGAAGAGACGCCGGCGCGCCGGGGCCGTCCGGTGGCGGGCCAGTCGCGGGCCTCGGTGAGCAGGTCGACGGCGCCCTCCGTCCAGTCGACGTGCGTGGTGGGCCGGTCGATGTGGAGCGACACCGGCAGCTCGCCGTGCCGCAGGGCGAGGACGGTCCTCATCACGCCGGCGACGCCGGCGGCGGCCTGGG
>NZ_JBHWGD010000254.1:0-2741 GCF_042733235.1 Kitasatospora sp. NPDC059722 | reverse complement strand
GCCGAAAAGGCTCAGTCACCCAGACAGACCAGCGCCATCTGCTCTTGGCAGCGCGCCCAGTTTCGCCCAGTGCATGCTGTCGTCCCCGGTCGGCCCCCGAAACACCAGGAATACGGTTCCGAGGAAACTGCATATGGCGGGCCCATGACATGACTGTCCGTCCACCTGTGTCCGCCCGGCGAAAACTTCACCGTCGAAGAGCGTGAAGGCGATACTCTGGCCGTCCGGGACCCGCCAGGCCAGCAGGATTCCGTTTCCGTGGGTTGTCGCTGCGGGGCCGTCGGCCGCATGGATTTCGACTGGCACCTGGGAAATACCTCCGCCCCCGCCAGCGTCTGACATGACAAAAGAGGCGATTTTCTGAGGTTCCCATTCAGTGGCACCTGCGCCGAGCGACGAATAGTAAATCCGGGTGTCATCGTGGACACCCCTCCAGAACATGTACAGCCGGCTTCCCAGCACGGCCAGTGCCGGCCCGCTGAACGTCCCGGCTTCGCCCACATGCCGCTGTGATTCCCAGGCTCCTGAAACAAACCTCGACCAGTAGATGGTGTCGTCTCCCGATATTCCTTGCCATGCCATGTGGGGAACCTCGAAATTGGCGAGGGCGGGGCGGTCGTTGGAGCCGATATCGGGAATATTGCTGGGAGTAGCCCAGTCGGAGCCGTCCTTCGTCGAATAGTAGATGCTGTCATCACCGGGAACACCCCGCCAAGCCATCATCAACCCGGTCGAGGGAGGGGTGCCAGCCGCCACCGAAGTCAGGGCAGGGCTGTAGGCGGATCCAAAGGGCCCCGTGATGGGGCGCTGTGGGCTCCACACGGTTCCTTCCAACGTCGACTCGTAAAGCGAGTCGTCACCATCGACTCCCCTCCACGCCATGTGCATCGTCTGGTCTGAGAAGGTGAGTCCCACTTGTCCGGCGACCGCGAGAGCGGGGCGATCGCTGGTACCGCGGTCGCTGAGCGCCGGTTGCGGGACCCATCCGTACAGATTGTGCAGCGACAATTGCGATTCGGCGTCCACGTGCAAAAGACCGGTCTCACTGGGGTACATGACGGAATCGGGATTATTCGAATGAGTCAGGCCGAGGGCGTGGCCTATCTCATGTATCGCATCGGCGGTCAGTTTCTCACTACTCCAGGGTGCCCTGCTGAAGAAGTCCACCTCACCGCTCTCCGGGAAGTGCCCACTTCCCACCACCCCTTCTGCCACACCGAACTTCGAATTCAGCTCCGCAGCTCCGAAAGCGAAGTGGAGATCACCGTTGCTGTCCACCCGTTTGAAGGTGAAAATTTGGCTGGCCACTTCCCATGCACTGAGAGCACCTTCGATGGCGGTTTCCACCTGATCTGGATGAAGCCCGCCGGCATTCTCCGGTTTCACCGAGAAGGACAAGGCGGTCCGGCTCCATTTGCCGTGGGGCGGGCCATAGGTACGAATCTGCAGGTCTGTGACGACCTCGTCCGGAACAGCGCACATCCGGCGACTGGAATCGGCAGTGATGCCGAGGGGGGCATTGACTAGGGTGGTCTCTCCGTTCAGACCGACGCTGAACCCGAACGCCGGGCCGTCAGGGCGGATCAGTGTGTAACCCGAAGCCGGCACCATGGTCAGGCTGTCGACTCCAGGCCGCAACACACCCTCGTGGTCTAGCAAGGCGATGGCCACTGGGCTTGATAGCTCTTGAAGATCCAAAGCGACTGCATATCCGCGCAGCGTAAGCGACCCGCCGTCGGATTGGGCGAAGCCCGAATACATCGGATCGACTCCCACGTGCCCATTCACGTCGACCGTGAACTGGAAATCCGCCACAATCCCCGCCGCCGACTGGAAACCGTACCCGGGCGCGGGTATGTAGGTATAGGTCTGTACACGGTCGTGCGTGAGAACAACGGAGCCGCCAAACATATCCACGGGCAGCAGACCGTGTGAGAGCTGCCGCCCGTCTATCTGGATAGGGTAGCCATCGAGGGTGAGAGTGCTGCCCGTGGCGTGCGCAAACCCGCCATACTGCTGATCTACAAGCACGTGCCCATTCACGTCGACCGTGAACTGGAAATCCGCCACAATCCCCGCCGCCGGCTGGAAACCGTACCCGGGCGCGGGAGCTAGCGTTACCGTGTGTTTGCTGGCCTTGGAAAGTGGCTGAGCCCCCGCGATGAGCGGCAGAAGGTCATGCGAAAGCGCGGTTCCGTCTAGCGTGATCGTGAAGCCGCGTATGACCAACTCACTCGTTCCCCTTCCGCTCAGGAAATTGTCGTACGCAGGGACATAGTCGATCGTCCCGTCCGGAGTCACCTCGAATGCGAAGTCCGCCAGCATCCCCGATGCCGGCTGGAAGGAATACTCTCCAGACTCAAGGTGAAGTGCGGGAGATGCCGCACCGTCGACCCATCCTGTCATTCCCTGGCCAGGAATGATGAATGAGGTGTAGCTAAGATTTCGAGTATTGATTCGCACGTCAGGCATCGAACTTCCTTGCATCTGGTATAGGGCGCCAGGCTTCGTCAATATCCGTGGGTGCTTGAAGAAACCCTCGCACCGCTGATACGCTCGAAAATCGAGCAAATAGATCAGTCGGCATCGAGTGGCCCGGGCGGCATGCCGTACCGTGAACCAGCCCTCATGTTTACCGTGAACTCGTAGCACAGCATTCGCAACTCGATCACTCGCACCGCTTCGGCGTAGTGGCGCGATGTCCGATTTGTGATCACGCGATGCCAAGGAGCCTTTTCGGT
>NZ_JBHWGD010000253.1:0-2743 GCF_042733235.1 Kitasatospora sp. NPDC059722 | reverse complement strand
GCACCGGCCTGGTCGCGCGGGCGGCCGCCGACGGCGAGCTGCCAGGCCCGGACCGCTGCCTGCGCGGGGACCGTCGGGCACGGCGGCAGCTGCGGCAACTCGGGCAGCGGAAGGGCGGACTCGCCGTCATCGGCCGGGTCGGCGCACCAGAAGAGCGCGAGCAGCTCGTCGTGGTACGGCTCCTCCGGCCGGGGCAGCGTCTCGGCGACGGCCCGCCGCACGACGGTGGCCGCACCCCCGGTGAGCCCGAGGTCGGCGGCGCGGACGCGCAGGGCGGAGGTGGGGGTGGGGGTGGTCGGGGTGGTGAGCGCCGAACACGGGCCGGCCTCGGCGGCAGCCGCGTACGAACCCGCGGCAGAACCAGGGCAGGCGGGCGAATCCGGGTACGCGGCACGCGGCGGCAGAGCGGCGAGCTCCGAACACGGGCCCACCTCGGCGGCAGCCGCGAACGAACCCGCGGCGGCATCGGCGGCAGCGAGGTACGAACCCGCGGCGGGGCCGGCGGCGGCGGGGCGGCGGAGGATCGCGTCGAGGGTGTGGTCGCCGGCTTCGGGTTCGGCGATCAGGTGGGTGGCGGCGAGTTCGAGGGTGAGGCGGGCGTGTTCGGCGGGTGCGGGGCGTTCGGCGAGGGCGCGGCCGAGCAGGGCGGCGGCGTGCCGCTGGTTCTGCCGCCGGGCGGCGGCCTCGGCGGCGGTCTGCAGGGCCCGGACGGCCCAGGGGCGGCCGGCGGGGGCCGCGCCGAGCAGCAGGGCGGCCACCGCGAGGTCGTCGGCGGCGGCCCGGTGGGCCAGTTCCGCGGCCCGGGTGTGCAGGTCGGCGCGCTCGGCCGCGGTGGCGGCGGCCAGGACGCGGGAGCGCAGCGCCGGGACGAGCAGCGGTTCGACGCCGGGGCCGGCGATGACGCCGGGCAGTTCGGCGAGGACGGCGCGCAGCCGGGCCTCGTTCAGGGTGTCGAGGCCCGCGAGGAGGCAGGTGAGCGGGAAGTCGAGCAGGTCGCCGCAGACGGCCAGCGCCCGCACCACGGCCACCACCTCGTCGCTGTGCCCGCGCAGGGCGCGCATCAGGTGGTCGCCGGTCACGGTGCCGCCGAGGGCGGCGAGTTCGGGCACGCGGGCGAGGACGGGGCGGTGGCCGTCGCCGGCGAACCGCCGCAGGATGTCGTCGAGGACCTCGGGGTGTCCGGCGGAGATCCGGCCCGCCGCCGTGGCGAACCCCTCCTCCCCCGGGCCGCCGCAGGCCCGCAGCACGGTGCCCGCGACGTCGGTGCCGTCCAGGGGCCCGAGGGCGAGCCGGTGGACGGCGGCCGCGCCGGAGGTCCCGGCCAGCAGGTCGTACCAGTCGGGGTCGGGCGTTCCGAGGCGGCTGCCGCCGCACAGCAGCACGAGCGGGACGCCGGCCCAGCGCCGGGAGAGCGCACCCAGCCAGTGCAGGGACCGCGCGTCGAGCCACTGGGCGTCTTCCAGTGCGAGGACGGTCGGCCGGCTCCTGGCGGCGCGCAGTAACTCGGCGAGGCCGGAGAGGGGACCGTCGAGGCGGTGGTCGAGCGGCCCGTCGAGGGAGCCGAGCCACTGGGCGACGGCCCCGAGGGCCGGCCCCGACTCGGCGTGGGCGGCGCGGGCCCGCAGGACCCGCAGCCCGGCCCGCTCGGCTCGGGTGGCCCCCCACCGGACCAGCGCGTTCTGTCCGTAACCGAGCGCACCGGTGACGGCCACGACGACCGGGCGGGCGCCGGCGGTGGCCGGGGCGGCGGCAGTGGCCGGGGCAAAGGCAGCGTCGAGGACGGAGGCGAGGGCGGCACGCTCGCGCTGCCGCGCGCGTGGCGGGCTCGCGTCCGACGGAACCATGGGCGCCGATCGGGCACCGGGGTGCGCCGGGTCGAGCGCGCGCTGCCCTCCCGGCGCCGGAACCGCGGCCCCGGTTCTCGCCGCCCCCTCGTCGACGTGCGCGCCTTCAGCGGCATCGGTCTCGATCGGGGGCGCGCCGTGGGTGGGCGGCAGCCCGGGACCGTCCGGGGCCTCGGGCCTGGTCGGCCGGGCCGTCGACGGGGTCGCCGTGGGGTCGCGAGTCTCGCCCCACGGGCTCACAGGAACGTCGTTCATCCAGTTCACCCGGGTCTCGGGCTCCCTTGCCGTGTGAGGTGCGCCGGATCGGCGCGGGGTGGAGGTGGTGGTCGTCAGCCGGTCGGCCCGCCGGCCGGGGGCGGTTCCTCGGCGGCCCGGACGGCGCCGCGGCGGGCACCGTCGAGGGCGGGTGCGAGGCCGTCCCGGCGGGTGACGCCGAGTTTGCGGTAGACGCTGGTCAGGTGGGACTCGACGGTGCGCACGGTGACGAAGAGGGTGCGCGCGATCTGCCGGTTGCTCGCGCCGTCGACGGCGAGGCCGGCGACCCTGAGTTCGGCGCCGGTGAGCAGGTCGGCGGCGGAGGTGGCGACCTCGGGCATCCGGCCGCCGGCGGTGATCAGCAGGCGGCGGGCGGCCCTGGCGAGGGCGAGGGCGCCGCAGCCGCCGGCGAGGGCGGTGGCGGTCCGCAGGTGTTCGCGGGCGCCGGCCGGGTCGCCGGCGAGGAGGAGCGCGCGGCCGAGGCCGAACTCGGCGCGGGCGTGTTCGGCCCGGGCCGGTGAGGCGGCGAGCAGGTGGACGGCCTCGGCGAGGCGGTCGAGGCCGGCCCGGCCGGGGGTCACGGCGCCGGCGGCGAGGGCGGCGAGGCCGAGGGCGCGGGCGGGGCCCCAGCGGGCGGCCAGGTC
>NZ_JBHWGD010000252.1:0-2834 GCF_042733235.1 Kitasatospora sp. NPDC059722 | reverse complement strand
GCGTCACTCGGGCTGTCTCTATCCACAGCGTCAGCGGATCGGGACGGGGGTGCCGTGGAGGAGGAGAGGCCGGCCGGAGCCGTGTTCCCAGGCGTCCCAGGCGTCGTGTACGCGGCGGGCCTGGTCGGGCGGCATCACGGTGTCGAGCAGGTAGCAGGGCACCCAGTGCAGGGCCCGGATGTTGGCCGGCGGGCGGTGCAGGGTCGCGGCTCTGGCTTGGCGCGGGGTCACGATGCCGCCCGCGTAGACGAGGTTGAGCGCCTCGGGGTAGTGGTGCCGGGAGACGTAGTCGACCGTGAGGACCGTTCGGAGCGGCAGGACGAGCCCGGTCTGGGACTCCAGGTGGCGGCGGGCGGCGAGGTGGGGCAGCTCGTCGGCTTCGGCGCTGCCGCCGGGGAGGGTGTAGCCGTCGCGGTGGATCGGGTCGACGAGGAGGACGCAGAGTTCGCCTCCGAGGTCGGCGTTCTCGTGGAGGACGAGGGCCTGCTGGCCCAGGCGGCGGCCGGGCGGCTTGCTGATGAGGTGGTCGTTCAACTCGACTCCTGATGCGCGAAGTTGGGAGGCGTGTTCCACGGCAGCGAATCCCCCGGCAGCGAGGGAACTTACGTGGAGGGCAGCGAGGAAGAGATCGCGCGAATTCACGCCGGCTCGTCGTTGAGCAGGCGCCGGCGGGAGTGGGCGCCGGAACCGGGGGCGATCTGCCGGGGATTGAGGACGCTGACCTGATCGGCTCGGGTGGTCCATTCGATGCCGCCGCCGATGGGCCGGAGGTACATGACGCCGGCGCACTGCTCCATGAAGACCCCCTCGCGGGGCCGGCCATCGTCGAGGTGACCACGGTCGATCACCACCTCGTGGAGGAGGGGGACTTCGGACAGCACGGATCTCTGGTCTTCGAACATGGGGGTCTCCACAGTCGCACAGCGCTATCGGCGCATCACCTGGTGTAGCCATAGTGGCGTGATCGGCCCTACGATCGGAAGTCATTCCCGCTTGACAAAGTCCCCGCGTGGGATTCAGAGGGCAACGGAGTTCTGATCATGCGTGAAACCGAGCTGGATCCCTCCGCATCGCCGCTCAAGGCCTTCGGCGCGCAACTGCGCAGGCTGCGCAAGGCGGCTGGGCTCACACAGATCCAGCTTGGGAACCTCACGAACCTGAGTGACAGCCAGATCTCCAACCTCGAAAGAGGGACACGCAATCCCACACTCGAATGGGTCCTGGCGGCTGATCAGGTCCTGAAGACCGGGGGAACGCTGGAACTGACGTTCTGGACGCTGAGCGGCTCATCTCTCCTGGAAGGGTTCCCGGAGTACGCGCAGCAAGAGGCAAAGGCGCAGAGCATCAACCACTTCGAGTTGGGAGTCGTACCCGGTCTCGCTCAAACCATGGAGTACGCCGAAGCCTTCGCCGGAGCCGCTGTGCGGCGTGGCAGCATCACCGAGGATCAGGCCGCAGACCGACTGGACTTCCTCTCCGCGCGGCAGAAGCTACTTGAGCGCCCATCAGCGCCTCGCCTTCATCTCGTCCTTGACGAGGGCGCCTTGATGCGACCGGTGGGCGGGCCCAGGGCCATGGCTCGACAGCTGGCGCACCTCGAAGACCTCGCTACCCGTCCGAACACCACGATCCAGGTAGCACCGTTCGCGCTCGCGGAGGAGCTGCCGTTCACCATGATGGTTACGCTGCTGACCCTCCCGAATCGGACGCTCCTGGCATACTCAGAGTGCCAGTTGCGCGGCATCCTCGCGCGGGACTCTGGGACCGCCCAGGCTTGGGAGCGGGACTACCATCAACTTCAGGTGGAAGCGCTTCCCAAGGCCGCGTCACTGGAGATGATCCGCAAGTGCAAGGCGTGAGAGGAATGTCATGATCCCCCCTGTAGACCTGACCGACGCCGCGTGGTTCAAGAGCAGCTACAGCAACAACGGTGGGTCTTGCGTCGAGGTGGCTGCAGGCTTCCTCGGCCTCGCCCCCGTCCGTGACTCGAAGGACCCCCAGGGTCCCGCCCTCGTCTTCCCGGTCGAGGCCTGGCGGTCGTTCGTCACGGCCGTCCAGGCTGGCGAGTTCGGCGACGTCTGAGAGGAATGCCATGATCCCCGCTCCCGACCTGACCGACGCCGCATGGCGCAAGAGCAGCTACAGCGGGAATGGAGGCCAGTGCGTCGAGGTAGCCGACGGATACATCGGTGTCATGCCCGTCCGTGACTCCAAGGATCCGGAAGGCCCCGCCCTGGTCTTCCCGGTGGAGGCCTGGCAATCATTCCTCGCTGGCATCCGGGCTGGCGAGTACGGCGATGCCTGAGAGGAATGCTGTGATCCCCGCTGTAGATCTGGCCGACGCCGCGTGGTTCAAGAGCAGCCACAGCAACAACGGGGGCAACTGCGTGGAGGTGGCTCCAGGCCTCCTCGGCCTCGCCCCTGTCCGTGACTCGAAGGACCCGGAAGGCCCCGCCCTGATCTTCCCAGTGGAGGCCTGGCGGTCCTTCGTCGCCGGCATCCAGGCCGGCGAGTTCGGCGAGGCCTGAGAGGAGAATCATGATTCCCCTTGTCGACTTGACCGACGCCGCGTGGTTCAAGAGCAGCTACAGCAACAACGGCGGTACCTGCGTCGAGGTGACAGCAGACTTTCCCGGCCTGACTCCCGTCCGCGACTCCAAGGACCCCCAGGGTCCCGCCCTCGTCTTCCCGGTCGAGGCCTGGCAGTCCTTCGTCACAGCCGTCCAGGCTGGCGAGTTCGGCGACGTCTGAGAGGGCGTTCGATAGGGGAATCCCCCCCAACTGTCCGGCTTTCGCGGGCTCGGCACGGACGCTGTTCCAGGATCCTGTAGCGG
>NZ_JBHWGD010000251.1:0-2891 GCF_042733235.1 Kitasatospora sp. NPDC059722 | reverse complement strand
GGGCTCGTCGGCCCCGAAGAACCACTGGTCGCCCCACTGCCGCAGCGCCGTGACCACCGGGAACAGCGCGCGGCCCTTCTCGGTGAGCAGGTACTCCTGGTACGGGCCGCCGTCGGCGGCGGGCGCGAGCTCGAAGACGCCGTTCGCGACGAGGCTGGCGAGGCGCGCCGACAGGACGTTCTTCGCGAGGCCGAGGTTCTTCTGGAACTGCCCGAAGCGCCGCAGCCCGTCGAAGGCGTCGCGGATGATCAGCAGCGTCCAGCCGTCGCCGACGACGTCGAGCGGGCGGGCGACCGGACAGGCCGACTCCTCGTGCGTGGTGCGCTTCGGCACGTCCGCCGCCTCTCCTCCTCGGTCGTTCCGGTCACTCAGGGTATCGGTTGCCATCGAACCCGGCGGGCGTTCCGGGGCAGGCCGCGGGACGGCGGCCACGGACTCCGGCCACCGCCCCGCGAACCCGCCGGCCCTCAGAACCCGTGGGCACTCATGACCCGCCGGCCCTCAGTCGACGCAGGGGATCCCGCCCGCCTTGACCGCCGGTCCCTGCATCGGGAGGCCGGCCGCCGGGTCGCCCTGATCGCCGGAGGGAGCGGCGGACGGCGCGGCGCTCGGCGTGGCGGCACGGGCGCTGCCCAGCGTGACCACGACGTGCCCCGCGGGCACGCCCGAGGCCGCCGTCGCGGTGACGCCGTAGCGGGCCGCGATCGCCTGGGCGTCGGCCTTGGCGCCGGTGCCGTAGGTGACCGTGGTGGTCTTCGTCTTGACCGCCGCGTCGCCCACCTTGCCCGCCGGGTAGCCGAGTTCGGTGAGCGCCTTGGACTCGTTGGCCGCCGCGCCGGGCCCGGCGGCCGTCACCGCGAGCACGTCCACGGTCGCCTTGTCCTTGGCGGGCGTCGCCGCGGCCGTCGTGGGCGCGGCGCTCGCGGCGGCGGCGTCCCCGGGATCGGGCGCGGCCTGGACGGGCGCCGGGTCGCGGCTGAAGAGCTGCCGGGTGATCTTCTTGATCAGGTCCGGGTTGACGGTGTTGACCTCCTGGCCGCCGACCGTCTTGAATCCGGTGATCGGCAGGGTGTTGAACTCGACGTTGCCGCCGGTGAGGTTGGGCGCCTGCTGGGCGAAGTCGAGGATGTTCCACTCGTTGTCGATGACGACGTCCTTCTTCACCACCCCGAAGAGCTTCTGCATCTGGCCGAAGTCGTTGAGGATGCCCTGCTGCTTGAGCTTGTACTCGACCGAGGAGATGAACGCCTGCTGGCGGTGGGTGCGGTCGAGGTCGCCGTTGGTGAGGTGGTGGCGCTGGCGGACGAAGGAGAGCGCCTGGGCGGCGTCCAGCGAGCTGATGCCGGCGGGCAGCTTGAGCCCGGTGCCGCCGCCCTCGTGGCTCGCGGTGCGGGCGATGATCGGGTCGTCGACCGGGTGGTTGAGGCAGACCTGGATCGGCTCGACCGCCTTGGCGATGTCGTAGAAGCCGATCAGGTTGACCTCGGCGAAGTGGTCGATCGGGACGTCCAGGAAGCTCTGCACCGTCTGGATGGTGGCCGAGCGCCCCGCCTCGCGGCTCTGCCGCTCCAGCTCCGCCTTGGAGAGCCCCTTGTTGGCGAGCTTCGCCTCGGCGGCCTCCTTCGCGATCCCGTACGCCTCCTTGATCTTGTGCATCTTGCCGTCCGCGCCGACCGTCTGCACGTAGTCGTCGCGCGGGACGGACAGCGCGGTGACCTTGCCGCCGTTGGCCGGGATGTGCAGGACGATCAGCGCGTTGGTGTTGTACCCGCCGATCTCGCTCGACCCGGCGTGCAGCTCGTCCTCGACGAACTGCTTCGGCAGGTCGTTGCCGTCCATGTCCTTGCGGCTGTCGAGGCCGATCAGCAGCAGGTTCACCGACTTGTCGAGGTGCGGCGGGGCGTTCTTCTTGGCCTCGCCGAGCGCGCCGGACTTGGTCATGCCGTCGTCGAGGCTGCGGTACTCGTACCACGTGAAGCCGCTCGCCCCGAGCACGGCCACCGAGACGGCGCAGGCGATGGTGCGGGCCGCGACCGCCAGCGGCGCCGGTCCGCTGCGCGCGGCCCGCCCGCGCGGGGTCCTGCGGTCAGCCACGTCGACTCCTCCGGTTGCCGTCGGATGTCCCGCCGCCGCCGGCCCTGGCCTCCGGCTGCCGGCCCTCCGGCCGCCGCCGTTCGGCGACGGCCTTGGCCACGATCACCACGAGCGCCGCCACCACCGCCGCCGCCATCACCGGGAACGCCCCGACGACCCAGCGCAGCGCGCCCGTGCCGAGCTGCTTGGTGTTCTGGTACTGGTCACCGTTGAACACGTACTCCGTGGCGGAGGCCGTGACCAGCACCACGAGCGGCGCGCCGGTCACCACCCACCAGCGGCCCGCCGGGCTGCACAGCAGCGCGGCGAGCCCGGTGCCGAGGACGGCGGCGACGGCGAAGAGGATGCCGACGCCCGGGCCGCCCAGCTCGTCCGCCACGGCGCCGGCCAGCGGCAGGCCGATCGCCAGCACGACCGCCACGAGGCTCCCGCGCTTCTGCGCCTGCTGCTTGCGCCGCGCGGCGGCGTTCGCGCGCTGGCCCCGCGAGCCGGGCGCCGGGGCCGGCTCGGCCGCGCCCGCCGAACGCGACCGCTGCGCGGGGACTGCGGCGTCGTCGGGGCGCGGCCCGGCCTCCTGGTACGGCGTTCTCGCCCGCTGCCCGGCCATGCGCACTTCCCTCGATCGTTTCGGCTGCCGCGGCGCGAGCGCGCCGCTCTGCGTGCCGGGACGCGGAGCGTCCAGGCAGCGGTTCCCGCGTCTACAGCGCTGTAGAAGCGGGACGGGAGCATACCAACCCAGTTCAGCAAAGTCACCCGCCCTGCGCCGCACCGGCGGTCCACCCGGGGGGCGGGGGGTG
>NZ_JBHWGD010000250.1:0-2892 GCF_042733235.1 Kitasatospora sp. NPDC059722 | reverse complement strand
CGCCCCAGGGGGGGTTCTCCCGGGGGGGGGGTTCCCCGGCAGACGTCTGCACCCCCCACACCCTGGGAGGTGCCGCCCTAGGCGCCCCCTCCCAGGCTTTTCTCATCCCCGCCCCCGGGAACGATCTGTCATGTGCACGCTATTGTGGGCCGATCCAACAACTTTCAACGACCCAGGTGACACCTGATATTCCACCAGAGAAGGCCGGGGGGCCATGCCAGCTGACTTCGATCCCGGCCCGCACGCCGACGACGCCCGTGCGGGCCTGCTCTACCAGGGCGGAGACGTCGAGGAACTCCACGCCCTGGTCAGCGCCCACTTCTCGCCCCACCGCCTGCGCGTCGTCGACCACGACCGGCGCGCCGACGGCCAGTTCCGCCGGATCTGGGCCGGGCCCGTCTCGGTCTACGACCTCGGGTACGGCACCGCCGTGGAGATCGACCCGGGCGAACTGGCCAGGTTCTACAACGTCCACATCCCGCTCGCCGGCCACGGCACCGTCACCGTCGACGGCACCGAACTGCCCACGACGCTCAGCATCGCCGGGCCCGGCCAGCGGCTCGCCATGGCCTGGAACGGCGACAGCCTCAACCGCGTCGTCCTGATCACCCGCCAGGCCCTCGACGACGCCCTGGCCGTCCGGCTCGGCGACACGCCGTCGGGCATCACCCGCTTCGACCCGGTGCTCGACACCGGCTCGGGCACCGTCGCCGCATGGCTGAGCGCCGTGCAGAGCTTCACCCGCTCCGCCGAGTCCGGCCTGCTCGACGCCTCGCCGCTCGCGCGCGGGCACTTCGAACAGCTGCTGGTCCACGGCCTCCTGGACGCCCAGCCGCACCGGATCAGCCCCTGGTCGGGCCCGGACCGCGCGGCACCCGCCGGAGCCGTCGGCCGTGCCCTCGCCTACTGCAGCGACCACGCGCACGAACCGATCTCGGTCGCCGACATGGCCGTGGCCGCCCGGGTCAGCGTGCGCAGCCTGCGGGCCGGCTTCCGCAGCCGGCTCGGCACGACCCCGCTCGCCCACCTGCGGAACGTCCGGCTGGAGGCGGCCCACCGCGACCTGCTCGCGATGGCCCGTGGGGAGGCCACCGCGAGCACCGTGACCGAGGTCGCCCTGCGCTGGGGCTTCACACACCTGGGCCGCTTCGCCGAGACGTACCGCAAGACGTACGGACGGACGCCGTCGGCGGTCCTGCGCGAGAACCGGCCCCCGCGAGAACGCATCCATTAGACCGTCCGCGCCCGGCGGGGCACTATCCATCCACGGCAGCGGCGGAGCGGCCGCGGATGGATAGCCCGCCCGGACCCGGCCAGGTAAGCCTTGCCTCACGGGAAAGGCCGCAGTGCGCCGCCGGTCGTTCGTGCGCAACTCCTCGGCGCGGCACGGCCTGTCGGCCGGACACCGTCGTCCGGCACAGCCCGTCGTCCAGCAAGGCCCGCTGTCCAGAAAGGGATGTCCCATGCCGATGAGTCGTAAGGTCCCCGGCGCTCTCGCCGTCCTCGTCCTCACCGCCGGCCTCGTCGCCACCGCCCCGAGCGCCGGCGCGGCGCCCGGCATGCGGGAGGCCTCCGCCAGGCCTGCCGTCACCGCCGACTGCAGCGTGCACGGCGACGGCAGGCTGTGGTGCGGCAACAACGCCGGCGCCCGGGCCTTCGCCGACCGCTCCTACCGCTCCGCGACCCGCGGCACCCTGGTGGGCGGCTACAACTGGTTCGACTGCTGGGGCCACGGCGACACCCACCCCGGCGGCAACGACATCTGGTACTGGACCCAGACCGACCAGGGCCCGTGGGGCAACGTCCCCGCCGTCGACGTCTTCACCTCCTCCGACCCGGCGCCGGGCCTGCGCCAGTGCTGACCCGCTGACGGATGCCCGCCCGGCCCGGGGCGCCCCCCCCCCCCGGGTGGGGGGGGCCGGGGGCGCCCCCCCGCCCCCGCCCCCCCCCCCCCCGCGGGGGGGGGGCGGCACGGGCTCTCACTACTGCCCCGGCGCTACGCCCGTTCCGGGGCGGCCAGTTCCGAGACGAGGGCCGAGCGGGGCTGCGGGATCTCGCCGTAGTCCTCGTCGTCGGAGGTGACGGTGAGGCGGTTGATCGCCGCCTCCAGGGCGGTCGGCAGCTTCGGGTGGAGTCCCTCGTGGCAGCGGGCGAGGATGTCGTGGCGCACGTCGTCCGGGAACAGCGGCTCGGTGGCCCGGAGAGGACGGTGCCTGCGGCGCGGGGCGGCCGCGAGGCGCTCCGCCTGGTCCCGCCAGTAGGCGGCGTCCCGGGGCTCCCCCAGCCGCAGGTGGTGCAGGTGCAGCAGGTACGCGGCGGTGGAGCTGCCCGAGCCGGCGGCGAACTGCCACCAGAACTGGGCCGGGTCGTCCCGGCCGGTGACGGCCAGCAGGCACCCGAAGACCAGCGCGCCCTCGGGGTGGATGCGGTGACTGTTCACCAGCAGGTCCAGCGAGCGGCCGGCCTGCGGCGCGCCGAGCACCAGCGCGGTGGCCAGGTCCAGCTCGTGGGCGGCCTGTTCGTGCTCGGACGGGAACGGCGCGGGCGCGGCCGTCACGCGGTCCGACAGGGACGGCGAGGCGGCCAGCGCGCACGGGACGACCGTGACGTGCCGGGCCCCTTCGCGCCTGCCCCCGTCCGCCCAGCCCAGTAGTCGTCCGTACGCCGCCCCCGTCATCGTTCCTCCCCTTGACACGCTTCCAGTACCACGAGCCGCCCCGACGCGAAGTCCGGCCGCCCCACCGCCCGCGCGATGCGGCGGTGGGCCTGGCGGCGGTGCGCGCGCAGCGTCGCGGGCGGGATGCCGAGGTAGGCGGCGGCCTCCTCGTCCGCCAGGCCGAGGCAGTAGGCGAGGACGACGGCGTCCCGCTGGCGCTCGGGCAGGGCCAGGAC
>NZ_JBHWGD010000249.1:0-2950 GCF_042733235.1 Kitasatospora sp. NPDC059722 | reverse complement strand
GGCCAGGCGGGCCGCGAGCACGGCGCCGCCGCGCACGGCCAGCTGCGGCTCGTCGCCGCCGAGGGCGCGCTCGGGCAGCGGGCCGCCCGCCGGGTCCAGGTCGACCAGGCCGAACCGGCCCGGGTGCTCGGCCTGCGCGGAGCGCACCAGGCCCCACACGGCCGCGGCGGCCGGGTCGGTGACCTCGTCGTCCGCCGTGGTGGCGACGGCGCCCCGGGTCACGAAGACCAGCCGGCCGTCCGTGTCCGCGGTGAGCCACTGCTGGACCCGGGCCAGGGCCAGGGCCGTCAGCGCGTGGGCCGAGGCGACCGGGTCGGCCGGGTCGCCCGCGAGCGGCACGAGCACCACCTCGGCAGGTCCCTCACCGACCGTCGGCAGCACGCCGAGGCCGAGCGGGTCCGCGTCCGGCACGGCCACCGAGGCGGGCGCCTGCGCGCCGCCGCGCGGCCGGGACCAGCGCAGCTCGAACATCGCGTCCCGCACCGGCCCGGCGCCCGCGCCGGCCAGCGCCGGGAGCGCCCGCAGCAGCAGCGAGCCGACCGAGGCGACCGGGCCGCCCGCCGCGTCGGCGACCTCGACCGCGACCGCGTCGTCCCCCGTCGCGGACAGCCGCACCCGCACCACCGACGCGCCCGCGGCGTGCAGGCTGACGTCCTGCCAGGAGAACGGCACCCCGCCGAGCCCCAGGAACGCCGTCGCGTGCAGCGCCGAGTCCAGCAGCGCCGGGTGGATCCCGAACGCGCCGGCCTCGCCGCTCGCGCCCTCGTCCAGCGCGACCTCGGCGAACACGTCCTCGCCGCGCCGCCAGGCCGCGCGCAGCCCGCGGAAGGCCGGGCCGTAGTGGAAGCCCGCACCCGCGAGGCGCTCGTCCAGGCCGTCCAGGTCCAGCGCCTCGGCGCCGGCCGGCGGCCACTCCGTGAACTCCGTCGCAACAGCGCCCTGTTCGCCCGGCGCGAGGATGCCGTCGGCGTGCTGCGTCCACGGGGCGTCCTCGTCGCCCTCGGGACGGGCGTAGACGCCGACGGTGCGCCGCCCGCTCGCGTCGGCCCGTCCGGCCCACACCTGCACCTGCACGCCGCCCTGCTCGGGCAGCGGCAGCGGCGCGGTGAGCGTCAGCTCCTCGACGCGCTCGCAGCCGACCTCGTCGCCCGCGCGCACGGCGAGCTCCAGGAAGGCCGTGCCGGGCAGCAGGACGGTGCCGTCGACGGCGTGGTCGGCCAGCCACGGGTGGGTGCGCAGCGAGAGCCGGCCGGTCAGCAGCAGGCCGTCGGTGTTGGCGAGCGAGACGGCGGCGGCGAGCAGCGGGTGGTTGGCCGAGCCGAGCCCGGCGGCGCGGACGTCGCCGGTGCGCGAGAGCGCGCTCTTCGGCCAGTAGCGCTTGTGCCGGAAGGCGTAGGTGGGCAGCTCGGCATGGCCGGCGCCGGTGCCCTCGAAATAGGCGTCCCAGCGCACCGGGACGCCGCGCACGTGCAGTGCGGCGAGGGCCTCGGTGAGCGCCTCGGTCTCGTCGCGGCCGGGGCGCAGCGCGCCGACGGCGGTCACCGGCTCGTCGAGGGCGCCCTGGGCGAGCGCGGCGAGAGCGCCGTCCGGGCCGAGTTCGAGGAAGGCGGCGGCGCCGTGGCCGGCGAGGGCCTGGACGGCGTCGGCGAAGCGGACGGTGCCGCGCACCTGCCGGGCCCAGTAGTCGGGTGCGGCGAGCTCGTCGGCGGTGGCGGGGGCGCCGGTGACGGTGGAGACGAGCGGGATCGCCGGGGCGTCGTAGGTGAGCGTGGCGGCGACGCGGGTGTAGGCGTCGAGCATCGGCTCCATGTGCGGCGAGTGGAAGGCGTGCGAGACGCGCAGGCGCTTGGTACGCCTCCCGGCGAACTCCCCTGCGATGCGGAGGACTTCGTCCTCGTCGCCCGCGAGCACCACCGCCGTGGGCCCGTTGACGGCGGCGATGGAGACGCCGTCCGTCAGCAACGGCAGCACCTCCGCCTCCGTCGCCTCGACGGACACCATCGCTCCCCCACCGGGGAGTTCCGACATCAGCCGGGCCCGAGCCGCCACCAGCGTGCAGGCGTCCTCCAGCGAGAACACCCCCGCCACGTGCGCCGCGGCGATCTCACCGATCGAGTGCCCGACCACGAAGTCCGGCCGCAGACCCCACGACTCCACCAGCCGGAACAACGCCACCTCCAGCGCGAACAGCGCCGGCTGCGCATACCCCGTGCCGTCCAGCAGCGCGGCCTCCGCCGACCCCTCCACCGCGAACAGGACGTCCCGGACGGGCCGTTCGTAGCCGAGGTCGAAGCGGGCGAGGACGGCGTCCAGCGCCTCCGCGTACACCGGGTACCGGTCGTACAGCTCCCGGCCCATGGCCGGGTACTGGCTGCCCTGGCCGGTGAACAGGAAGGCCAGGCCGCCGCCGGCCGCCCGGCCGGTGACGAGGGCGGCGTCCGGCAGGCCGTCGCGCAGGGCGGCGAGGGCGCGCTGGAGCTCGGCGCGGTCGCCGGTGGTGACGGCGGCCCGGTGGTCGAGCGCGGTGCGGGTGGTGGCGAGGGAGAACGCCAGGTCGGCGAGCGGCAGTTCGGGCCGCTCGTCGAGCGCGGCCAGCAGTCGCACGGCCTGGGCGCGCAGGGCCTCGTCGGTGCGGGCGGACAGCGCGAAGGGCACGGTGTCGCCGTCCGCCGGCGCGGCCGGGACGGCGGCGGCCGGGGCCTGTTCGAGGATCACGTGCGCGTTGGTGCCGCTCAGCCCGAAGGAGGAGACGGCGGCGCGGCGGGCCCGCCCGGTCTCGGGCCAGTCGCGCGCCTCGGCGAGGAGCTCGATGGCGCCCTCCGTCCAGTCGACGTGCGTGGACGGCCGGTCGATGTGCAGGCTGGCCGGGAGCACGCCGCTGCGCAGCGCGAGCACGGTCTTGATGACTCCGGCCACGCCGGAGGCCATCTGGGTGTGGCCGATGTTGGAC
>NZ_JBHWGD010000248.1:0-2993 GCF_042733235.1 Kitasatospora sp. NPDC059722 | reverse complement strand
GCTGGTACTCGAGCGACTGAGCGACGCGCGGCGCAACGGGCACCCGGTGCTCGCCGTCGTCCGCGGCTCGGCCGTCAACCAGGACGGCGCCTCGAACGGCATCACCGCGCCCAACGGCCCCGCCCAGCAGCGCGTGATCCGCCGCGCGCTCGCCGACGCGGGGCTCACCCCCGGCGACGTCGACGCCGTCGAGGCCCACGGCACCGGGACCTCGCTCGGCGACCCGATCGAGGCGCAGGCGCTGCTCGCCGTCCACGGGGGCACGCGCCCGGCGGACCGGCCGCTGTGGCTCGGGTCCGTCAAGTCGAACATCGGGCACGCCCAGGCGGCGGCCGGGGTGGCCGGCGTGATCAAGACGGTGCAGGCGCTGCGGCACGGCCTGCTGCCGCGGACCCTGCACGTCACCGAGCCGACCACCCGCGTGGACTGGTCCTCCGGCGCCGTCCGGCTGCTGACCGAGGCGCAGCCGTGGCCCCGGAAGGACGGGCGGGCGCGGCGGGCGGGGGTGTCGTCGTTCGGGATCAGCGGAACGAACGCGCACGTAGTGCTGGAGGAGGCACCGGCGGCGGGCTCCGGAGACGGGCCGACGGGGTCCTCCGACCACGGGGAGGCGGCCGCGCGGCGCACGGACGCCGGGCACACGGTGCTGCAAGACGCGCCCGCGGCGGCCTCCGCGGCCGGGCCGGCGCGGCCCACCGACCACGGGGAGGCGGCCACGAGGCACACCGACGCCGGGCGGGCCGAGGCCGGGACCGTGCTGCCCGGGGCTTCCGAGCACGCCGGCGACCGTCCGGTGCCGCTGGTGCTCTCCGCCCGCAGCGAGCCCGCCCTGCGGGCCCAGGCCGGGCGGCTGGCCGAGCACGTCGCCGCCCACCCCTCGTACGCTCTGCCGGACCTCGCCCACGCGCTGGCCACCACCCGGGCCGTCCACGGTCACCGGGCGCTGCTGGCCGCCGCCGACCGTACCGGACTCGTCGACGCGCTGCGGCGGTTCGCCTCCGGGGAGCCCTCGCCGGTCGCCCCGGCCACCGGTCGGCGCGACGGCGGCGGGCGGCTCGCCTTCGTCTTCGCCGGGCAGGGCAGCCAGCGGCCCGGGATGGGGCGCGAACTCGCCGCCGCTTTCCCGGAGTTCGCGGCCGCCCTGGACGAGGTGTGCGGCGTCCTGGATCCGCTGCTGGAACGGCCGCTGCGCTCCGTCCTGTGGGACCGTTCCGACGGGCTCCTCGACCGGACGGAGTTCGCGCAGCCCGCACTGTTCGCCCACGAGGTCGCGCTCCACCGCCTGCTGGAGTCCTGGGGCGTGCAGCCCGACCTGCTGGCCGGGCACTCGGTCGGCGAGATCGCCGCCGCGCACGTCGCCGGGGTGCTGTCGCTGGCGGACGCGTGCACGCTGGTCGCCGCCCGGGGGCGGCTCATGCAGGCCCTCCCGGCCGGTGGCACGATGCTCGCCGTCCGGGCGGCGGAGGACGAAGTCCTGCCGCTGCTGGGCGAGTTCGTGTCGCTCGCGGCCGTCAACGGGCCGTCGTCCGTCGTCGTCTCGGGCACCGAGGACGCGGTCGCGGCGATCGAGGCGCACTTCGCCGACCGGCGGACGACGCGCCTGCGCGTCTCGCACGCCTTCCACTCCCCGCTGCTGGAGCCGATGCTGGCCGAATTCCGCGGTGTGCTGGAGGGGTTGTCCTTCGCCGCACCCGCCGTGCCGCTCGTCTCCGGCGTGACCGGCCGCCCGCTGACCGCCGACGAGGCCCGCGACCCCGGCCACTGGGTGCGGCAGGCCAGGGAGCCGGTCCGCTTCCGGGACGCCGTCGCCCGGCTGGGCGCGGAGCGCGTCGACGCCTACCTCGAACTCGGGCCCGCCGCCGCACTCGCCCCCATGCTCGGCGAGTGCCTGGCCGCCGCGGACGCCGGAGCGTCGGCCGCCGTCATCGCCACCGGCTCGGCCGACCAGGGGGACGAGACGCGCGCCCTGCTCGCCGCCGCCGGCCGCCTCCACCTGCACGGCGTGCCGGTGGACTGGGACGCCGTCCTGCCCGGCGCCCGGCCGGTGCCGCTGCCGACGTACCCGTTCCAGCGGCAGACGTACTGGCTCGCGGCCGCCGCTCCGGTGTCCCGTGCGGTGGCCCTTGCCGACGCACCGCTGTCCGACGCACCGCTGTCCGACGCACCGCTGTCCGACGCGCCGCTGTCCGACGACCGACTCGCGACGGCGAGCCCCGAGGAGCGCGACGCCCTCCTCCTCAAGCTCGTCCTCGCCGAGACCGCCGCCGTGCTCGGGCGCGGCGCCGACGACCTCGACGCCACCCACGCGTTCTCCGACCTCGGCGTCAACTCCGTCAACGCGATCGAGCTGCGCGAACGCATCGCCGCCGCCACCGGCACCGCCCTCCCCGCGACCCTCGTCTTCGACCACCCCTCCCCGGCCGCCGTCGTCCGTGCCCTCGGCGCCCTCCGCGCCGCCCGCGCCCGGCCCGACCGGGGCGCCGAACCGGAGCCCAGTGCCGCCGACCTGGTCGACCGGCTCGCCGCGCTGTTCGCCGCCGGCACCACCCCCGACCCGGCCACCGCCACCCGCCTGCGCGACCTCGCCCGGCGCTGCGCCGCGCCCGCCGGGCCGGCCCGCCCCGGTCCCGGGCCCGACCTCGACGCGGCCACCGACGAGGAGCTCTTCCGCCTGATGGACGCCGTCGACTGACGTGCCCCGACCGACGAGCCCCGACCGCCCGTCCCACCACCGCCCAACGGAGAACCGGCCATGACTTCCCCGCCCACCACGGCCGACGACGACCTCGTGATCGAGGCGGTCGACGTCGGCATGACCTTCGGTACCGTCCGCGCGCTCGACTCGGTCAGCCTCGCCGTCCCCCGCGGCAGCGTGCTCGCCCTGCTCGGCCACAACGGCGCCGGCAAGACCACCCTCGTCGGCGTCCTCACCACCGCCCTCGCGCCCCCCCCCGCCCGGGCCCCCCGGGCCGGGGTGTCCCTCCGGCGCCCCC
>NZ_JBHWGD010000247.1:0-3030 GCF_042733235.1 Kitasatospora sp. NPDC059722 | reverse complement strand
GCTGCTGGCCGCTCGGCCCCGCCCACCGGGGCTCCCCCGCGGCCCGCCGCGGCCCCCCGCCCCGCGGGGGGGGGGGCCCCCCACCCCCGCCCCGCGGTGTTCGCAGCGGCGGTGCGCCGGGCGCCGGACGCCGTCGCCCTGGTCGACGGCGAGCGGGAGCTGACCTGGCGCCAGTGGGCCGACGAGGCCGCCGCGCTGGCCCGGGCGCTCCAGGAGCTGGGCGTCGCGCAGGGCGACGTCGTCGCCGTCCAGCTGCCCAACTGCCGGGAGTACCAGACGGCGCACGTCGCCGTCGCCACCGCGGGCGCCGTCCTGCTGCCCGTGCACGCCGGGCACGGCGCCGCCGACGTGCGGGCGCTGCTGGCCCGGGTGGACCCGGTGGCCGTGCTGCTCCCGGCGGAGAGGGCTGCTGCGGCGCCCGGCCTCCTGGCGGACGTTCCCTCCCTGCGGGCGGTGCTGGTCGCGGGCGGCGAGGTTGCGGTGGGGGGCGGTGTCCACGCGCTGGACCGGCTCACCGCCGCGTGGGCGGGCCACCCGCCGCACCCCGTGGAGGTGCGGCCCGAGGACCCGCTGGTCCTCATCCCCTCCTCCGGCACCACCTCGGCCCGGCCCAAGATCTGCGTGCACAGCCACGACGGGCTGCTCTCCAACACCGCGTCCGTCGCCGACGAGGGCGGCCCGGCCTTCGCCGAGGCGATCCTGACGGCCTGCCCGCTCACCCACCTCTTCGGCCTGCAGTCGCTGCACACTGCGCTGTTCCGCGCCTGCCGGCAGGTGCTCCTGCGCGGCTGGGACCCGGAGCGCTTCCTCGCCCTCGCCCGCGCCACCGCGCCGAGCGCCGTCTTCGCCGTCCCCGCGCAACTCCACGACGTCGTCGCCTCCCTGGCCCGCAGCGGGCAGCCGGCCGGCTTCCGGCCGCACGAGGTGCGCACCGCCGGAGCGGCGATCCCCGCCGCGCTGGCCGCCGACGTCCGGGCGGTGCTCGGCGGCGAACTCGTCGTCGTCTGGGGCATGTCCGAACTCGGCACCGGCACCCGGACCTCCCCCACCGACCCGGTCGGCGCCGCCGTGCGCAGCGTCGGCCGGCCCACCAGCGGGGCGCGTGTACGGATCGTCGGCGAGGACGGGTGCGAACTGCCCCCGGGCGAGCCGGGCGACCTCCAGTACCGCAGCCCGAGCATGTTCCGCGGCTACTACCGCGAGCCCGAACTGACCGCCGCGGCCGTCACGCCGGACGGCTGGCTGCGCACGGGCGACCGGGCGAGCCTCGGGGCGGACGGACTGCTGCGCTTCCACGGGCGCGCGGCCGAGCTGATCAACGTCGGCGGGCGGAAGTTCGACGCGACCGAGGTCCAGGAACTGCTGGCGGCGATGCCGGGCATCGGCCCGCTCGCCGTCGTCGGACGGGCGGACGCGCGGCTCGGCGAGATCCCGTGCCTGGTGCTCACCCGCGCGGCGGACCCGGCGATCGGGCTGCGGGCCGTGACCGGCTTCCTGCGGGAGCGCGAGGTCGCCGAGTACAAGATGCCGCTGGAACTGGTGACCGTCGACGACCTCCCGCGCACCCCGGCCGGGAAGCTGCACCGGCGGTCCCTGGAGGAACTGGCGGCCGGGGAGACGGTCGTTCCGCCACTGTCGATGGACTACCGCGACGCGCTGGACCTCGTGCGCTCGTGCGCGGCCGAGGTCATGGAGCGCGGCCCGGACGACGGACCGATCGGCGCCGACACGGCGTTCCGCGCCTACGGACTGGACTCGGTGCGCACCATCCGGCTGCGCAACCTGCTGGCGGAGGCGACCGGCCGTCCGCTGCCGGTGAGCCTCGGCTTCGACCACCCGACCCCGGCGGCCGTCGCCGCACTGCTGTCGGGCGCGGTGCCGGACCGGTCGGAGGAAGGTCCGGACGACGCCTCCTCCGATGAACCCATCGCCATCGTCGGCATGGCCTGCCGCCTGCCGGGCGGCGTGCGGACCCCCGAGGAGCTCTGGCGGCTCCTGAGCGAGGGCCGCGACGGCATCACCGACTTCCCGACCGACCGCGGCTGGGACCTCGACGCGCTCTTCGGCACCGGCCACGGCGTGAGCGCCACCCGCCAGGGCGGCTTCCTCGCCGGCCTCGGGGACTTCGACGCGGGCTTCTTCGGCATCTCGCCGCGCGAGGCCCTCGCGATGGACCCCCAGCAGCGCCTCCTCCTGGAGACGTCCTGGGAGGCCCTGGAGCGCGCCGGGGTCGACCCGCAGCGGCTAGGCGGCAGCCGCACCGGCGTCTTCGTCGGCACCAACGGCCTCGACTACGCGACGCTCATGATGAACTCGCGCGAGGACATCGGCGGCCACGCCGGCACCGGCCTCGCGTCGAGCGTCCTGTCCGGCCGCATCTCCTACACGCTCGGCCTGGAGGGCCCGGCCGTCACCGTCGACACCGCGTGCTCCTCGTCCCTGGTCGCCCTGCACTGGGCCGCCCAGGCGCTCCGCAACGGCGAGTGCGGACTCGCGCTCGCCGGCGGCGTGACGGTGATGACCACGCCGGTGAGCTTCGCCGGCTTCACCGTCCAGAACGGCCTCGCCGCCGACGGCCGCTGCAAGGCCTACTCGGACGCCGCCGACGGCACCAACTGGTCCGAGGGCGTCGGCATGGTCGTCCTGGAGCGGCTGTCCGACGCGCGCCGCAACGGGCACCCGGTGCTCGCCGTCGTGCGGGGCAGCGCCGTCAACCAGGACGGCGCCTCGAACGGCATCACCGCGCCCAACGGGCCGTCCCAGCAGCGCGTCATCCGCCAGGCCCTCGCGAGCGCCGGACTGTCCGCCGCCGAGGTCGACGCCGTCGAGGGCCACGGCACCGGCACCGCCCTCGGCGACCCGATCGAGGCCCAGGCGCTCCTCGCCACCTACGGCAGGAACCGCGAACGGCCGCTGCTGCTCGGCTCGCTGAAGTCGAACATCGGCCACACCCAGGCCGCCGCCGGGGTCGCCGGAGTGATCAAGACCGTGCTCGCCATGCGGCACGGCGTGCTGCCGAAGTCCCTGCAC
>NZ_JBHWGD010000246.1:0-3059 GCF_042733235.1 Kitasatospora sp. NPDC059722 | reverse complement strand
GGCGGGGGGGGGGGGGGCCGGGGGGGGCCGGGGGTGGGCGCTGCGCGCGGAGGGCGCGGGGGGGCGGCCCGCGGGGGGCGCCCCACAACCCCCCCCCCCCCCGGCCGTACGCGGCCCTCAACGGCGGGCCCCAGTTCTCCTTCACCGAGGCCGTCTCGCTCCAGGTGGAGTGCGACGACCAGCAGGAGATCGACGAGCTCTGGGCCAAGCTCACCGCCGACGGAGGCCAGGCGGGCCCCTGCGGCTGGCTCAAGGACCGCTACGGCTTCTCCTGGCAGATCACCCCGCGCGTCCTGCTGGACCTGATCGCCGACCCCGACCGCGCCAAGGCCGGCCGGGTGATGGCGGCGATGATGTCCATGGGGAAGATCGAGATCCGGCCGCTGCTCGCCGCGGCCGAGGGCTGAGCCGCGATGACCCCCGCCGCCGTCCGCACCACCGTCTACCTGCACGCCACCCCCGAGCGGGTCTGGCACGCCCTCACCAGCGCCGACGAGTCCGCCGTCTACTGGGGCCACCGCAACGTCTCCACCTGGCTCCCCGGCGCCCCCTGGGAACACCGGCGCACGGACGACTCCGGCATCGCCGACGTCACCGGCACCGTGGAAGCCGCCACCCGCCCCCACCACCTCGTCACCACCTGGTACTCCCCGGGCAGCCCGGACCCGGCCGGCCCGTCCCGGGTCACCTTCGGGATCGAGGGCTGGCAGGACCTCACCCGCCTCACCGTGACCCACGAGGACCTCGCCGACGAGACCGGGGCGGAGCAGGCCGCCGCGGGCTGGTCGGCCGTCCTCGCGAACCTGAAGACCTACCTCGAAACCGGCCACCCGCTGCCGCAGCAACCGTGGCTCATGCCTTAGCGGTTATCGCCCGGTGCTCGTGGCCGGGCGGGGGCGCTCGCCGCGGAGCCACCTCCGGAGGCCGGCGAAGCGGGAGAAGCGGGCCCGGTTGGCCACGGAGGCGCGGTCCAGTTCCTCCATCAGGCGGCGGCCGCGGTGCTCCAGGTCCATCTCGTCGAGGATGCGGTCCACCTCGGCCAGGAGCGCGCCGTGCAGCTGCCAGGCCTCGGGGTGCTCCCGGACCTGGCGCAGGAGGAGCTGGGCGACGTTCTCCCGGCAGGTCCAGGCGGCCGCGAGTTCGGCGGCCAGGCGTTGCTCGGCCTCCTCGGCGTTGCGGCTCACCTGGGTTGTGACGAGGACGGCGAAGCTGACCATCGCGCCGCCGATGTGGGCCAGCAGTTCCTCCAGGGCCACGGCGACGTCCGGTTCGAACAGGCGCTCGCCGGGCTCGCGGCGCTTGGCCAGGTCGGTCAGGGAGCGGGCCAGGACGCGGATGACCACCACGCAGATCTCCAGCGTGTCCAGACCGGTGCGCAGCACCAGGCGGGAGAGGAGTCCCTCGCTGATCCGGGGGTTGAAGCGGAGGCTGTCCTCGGCCTGGCGCAGGGCCGCGTCGACCTCGGCGATCGCCTGGTCCAGGCGGCGGGCCTCGTGGAGGCGTTCGGCGGCGACGGCGACCGGGGTGGGGCGGCCCAGCTCCTCGGCGATGTCCAGGAGCAGCTGCCGGGCGCGCCGGGCGAGGTCCTCGATCGAGGCGCCGGCGGTGTCGACCCAGACGGGCGGGGCGAACAGCAGGTTGAACAGGAGGCCGACGGCGGCGCCGATCAGCGTCTCCAGGACCCGGTCCCAGGCCTGGGAGGCGAGCTTGGTGACGCCGAGGATCAGCATCGCGCTGATCGCGACCTCCTGGACGAACTCCTCGACCCGCACGAAGCGGCCGATCGTCAGCGAGGCCAGGATGATCAGCCCGAGGCTCCACCAGGAGAGCCCGACGACGGCGCTGAATCCGATCGCGATGAGCACGCCGACGACCACCGAGTTGACCCGGCGGATGCTGGTCTTGAGCGTCGAGTAGACGGTGACCTGCACCACCAGGAGCGCGGTGAGCGGCGCCGTGAGCGGGGCCGGCTCGCTGCTCAGCCGCGTCGCCACCGCGTAGGACAGGGTGGCCGCCACGGTCGCCCGGACGGTCTGGACGACGAACGGTTCTCGGGCGCCACGGCGGACGGCGGCCGTGAGGGACTCCGGGAGGATGGCCATGAGGCCCTTCTTTCCCCGCAGCCGGTGTTCACACCGCCGATCGCGCCGGAGGGCACCCGGTTGCCCGCTGCGGGGTCGGGAAACCGCCGCGTCAGGGGTTGCGGCGGTCCAGGCGCAGCTTCCAGGGGGCGAGGGCGGACTCGACCTGGACGCCGACGCTCATCTTGGACGCGCCCTCGACGCGTTCCTCGAAGCGGATCGGGACCTCGCGGATCGTCATGCCGCGCTTGACGACGCGGTAGTTCATCTCGACCTGGAACGAGTAGCCGTTGCTCTGGACGGTCGGCAGGTCGATGGCCCGCAGCGTGTCCGCCCGCCAGGCCTTGAAGCCGGCGGTGGCGTCGCGGACGCCGAGGCCGAGGATGGTGTTGACGTAGAAGTTGGCCCACGCGGAGAGGGCCTTGCGGTGCCACGGCCACTCGGAGGCGGTCGAGCCGCCGGGCACGTAGCGGGAGCCGAGCACCACGGCGGTGTCGCCGGTGAGGAGGGTCCGGACCATCTCGGGTATCGCCGTGGCCGGGTGCGACAGGTCGGCGTCCATCTGCACGACGACGTCGGCGCCCTCGTCGAGGGCGCGGGCCATGCCCGCGAGGTAGGCGCGGCCGAGGCCGTCCTTCTCGGTGCGGTGCAGGACGCCGATCCGGCCGTCCGCACCGGCCGCCAGCTTGTCGGCCAGCTCGCCGGTGCCGTCCGGGGAGTTGTCGTCGACCACCAGCAGGTGCAGGTTCGGCACCGGCAGCTGTGCCAGCAGGCCCGCCAGGACCGGAAGGTTCTCCCGCTCGTTGTACGTGGGGACGACGACAACGACCTTGGGGGAGGCCTCGACCATGCTCTGTTCCCTACCCGCGCTCTCCGGCCGGAGCCCGTGCCCCGCCTCACGGGCGTCCGTGATCTGCTGATCGGACCGTGCGAGTGTAGCCGTGCCGGGGGACGGCCCGTCCCCGTGGCCCCTGCCAG
>NZ_JBHWGD010000245.1:0-3106 GCF_042733235.1 Kitasatospora sp. NPDC059722 | reverse complement strand
CTGTAGAAGCGGGACTGGAGCATACAAACCCATTTCAGCAAAGTCACCCGCCGTGCTCCGCACCGGCGGACCACCGGGTGGCCGTCGCTAGGATGGTCATGATCCGAACGATCATGCCCCCCGCCACGTCGGCACATCAACAGGAACGCATCAGAGGAGCAGAGCGTCACCATGTTTGAGAGTCTGAAGAACCTCGCGGACAAGGCCACCGACCTCGCCCGCGAGCACAGCGACGTGATCGGGCAGGGTCTGGACAAGGTCGGCGACGCCATCGACGACCGGACGGACGGCAAGTACAGCGGCCACATCGACACCGGTGTCGAGAAGGCCAAGGACTTCCTCCGCAACCTCGACGGCGAGCAGAAGCCGGGCGAGTAGCACCTGCCGGACGCACGTCCACCAGTACGGACATCGAACGGAATTCCGGACGGACGGGGAGGGGCCGGCAACGGTGAGCGAAGAACAGGGCGGACCCCGCTGGGGGCGCTGGATCGCCGTCGGCCTCGTGGTCGCCGTCGGCTGGGGCATGATCCGCGGCGGCGACCACCCCGGTGCACCGTCCGCCTCACCCTCCGCCCCCTCGGCCTCCTCCTCGTCCGCCGAGTCCTCCTCGTCCGCCCCTTCCTCGCCCCCCGCGCCGTCCTCCTTGCGGGACTACGACCCCGCCGACTATGCGAAGCCCGTCCGCGAGTACGCGGCCCAGGCGGGCGTGAACCCGCAGCTCGTGATGGCGATCCTCTACAACGAGTCCTACAAGCCGCACGACCCCGACCTCGAACGCGCCTGGCAGCGCAGCAAGCCCGACGCCTCCTTCGGCATCGCCAACATGCACCGCGCCGCGTTCGACGACACCAAGAAGGGCCGCGACTTCGCCTCCCGCCGCTGGGAGGAGCTCCCCGACGACCGCAACCTGGCCGTCCAGGCCGAGTCCTGGCACCTGCGCGACCTCGCCGACCAGCTCCCCGCCAAACCCGCCGGCCCCTACACCCGCGACGAACTCCTCGCCCTCGGCTACAACACCGGCTCCTCCAACATGCTCGCCTTCGCCCGCGGAGCCAAACCGGGCTCGCAGGCGCAGTCCTACCTCGACCGCCTCCACGACAACTGGCAGAAGTCCGCGGACGCGGTGAAGTGACCCGGCGGGCCCGGGCGGCCGGACCCGGGCCGTCAGGGGGTGGCCGTCAGGGGGTCGTGGTGCTCAGCCGGGTGGTCCACTTGGAGCGCCAGGCCAGGGCGTCGGTGACGGCTTCGGTGATGGTGCGGCGCGGGGTCCAGCCGAGGAGGGATTCTGCGGTGTCGATGGCGGCGTAGCAGCCGATGACGTCGCCGGGGCGGGGGCCGGCCTCGCGGACGTCGAGGCGGGCGCCGACGGCGGTCTCGAAGGCGGCGACCAGTTCGCGGACGGTGGTGCCCTCGCCGGTGCCGACGTTGACGACGCGGTAGCGCTCGGCGGCGCCCGGGGCGATCACCTCGTCGAAGCGCAGGAGGGCCGCCACGTGGGCGTCGGCGACGTCCTGGACGTGGATGTAGTCGCGGATGCCGGAGCCGTCGCGGGTCGCCCAGTCGGTGCCGGTGACGGTGAACGGTGTGCCTGCGCCGTGGGCCTCGATCAGCTTGCCGAGGGCGTGCGAGGGGTGGAGGTCCTGGAGGCCGGTGCGCAGCTGCGGGTCGGCGCCGATCGGGTTGAAGTACCGCAGGGTGATGACGCGCTGGTCCTCGGCGTCCTCGCCGCGGGTCCAGTCCTGGAGGATGCGCTCCATCATCTGCTTGGTGCGCGCGTACGGGCTCTGGGCGTCGACGGCGCAGGTCTCGTCGACGCGGCCGTCCGGGGTGGGCGCGTAGATGGAGGCCGAGCTGCTGAAGACGACGCGGGTGCAGTGGTGGCGCTGGAGGGAGTCGAGGAGTTCGACGGTCTTGGCGACGTTCTCGCGGTAGTAGTAGAGCGGCTTGGCCACCGATTCCGGGACGACGATCCTGGCCGCGCAGTGCAGGGTGGCGTCGATGTCGGGGTGTTCGGCGAAGACCCGGTCGAGGAGCTCCGAGTCGGCGATGTCGCCCTGGTAGAAGATCCTGTCCTCGACGAATTCGGCCCGGCCCCTGGACAGGTCGTCCAGCACGACCGGTGTCACTCCCCGGTCGAGCAGCGTGGACGCGACCGTGCTGCCGATGTAACCCGCCCCGCCGGTGATGAGGACCTTCTTCATAGGCCGCGCTCGCTTTCGTCCGTCCGGCCGCCGGGTGGCGGCCGGTCCTGAGACCAGGGACGGCGGCGCGGAGCGGACGGTTCCACCACGTACCGTGGCGGCAAGGGTCAGCGGCGGGCGGCGCGGGCGCGGAGCCAGTAGCCGACGGCGACGAGGACGACGGCCGCGGTGGCGGTGGCGATGGCGGCCCAGGTGGTCGTGTCCGACGTGGTCTCGTGGGCCGGCGGCGCGGCGGCGTGGGCGGCCTCGGGGGCGGCGGCGGACGTGGGGCCGGCGCTGCTGACGACCGGCGAGACGGACGGCGGGACGACCGGTGCGACGGAGGGCGGGAGGGACGGCCCGGCCGGGGCGGGGCCGGTCATCGCCGGGGCCGGGTCGGTGATCGCGGCCGCCTCGACGTCGAGTTCGCGCTCGCCGTGCCCGAGCGACGGGAAGGCGCAGTCGACGGTGACCTTCCAGTGTCCGGCGGGCAGCGTCTCGCGCGTGGTGTACGTCCCGGGGCGGCCCGGGACGGGGACGAGCACCCAGGGGCCGGCCGAACGGCCGTCGCCGGAGGTCGCGGCGAGCGTGCCGGCGAACTCGTCGACGACCGGGTCGCGGTCGTTCTCGAAGGTGGCGACGGTGGTCACGTGGCCGTTCTGCTGGCCGGGGATCTCCAGGTGGACGGTGTCGCCGTGGGCGGAGGCGGGGAGGGCGGCGAGGCCGAGGGCGGTCACGGCGAGCGCGGGGGCGGCGAGGAGCGTTCGGGTGCGCATGGCGGGGGTTCCTCGTGGGGGTGGGGGCGTGCGGGCGGAAACGGGTGCGGGTGGGGGGGGGGGCGGCCCCCCCCGGGGGGGGGTGGCGGCCGCCCCGGGGGCGCCGGGGGGAGAGCTCCGGTGAGGGGTCGCGAGCGAGTGGTGTGT
>NZ_JBHWGD010000244.1:1579-3245 GCF_042733235.1 Kitasatospora sp. NPDC059722 | reverse complement strand
GCGCTGATCACCGAGGAGCTGGCCCGCGCGGAGGCGTGGGGAGCCCCGGCGGCGCTGGGTCGCGCGCTGCGGCTCCAGGCCGCCCTGGCCGGCGGCGCGCGGGCCGTCGACCTGCTGCGGGAGTCGGTCGAGGTGCTGCGGCGCTCGGCCGACGAGCTCGAACGCGCCCGCGCGCTGCGCGATCTGGGCCGGCGGCTCGGCGGCGGGGCCGAGGCGGCGGCGGTGCGCAGGGAGGCCGCCCGGCTGGCCGCCGCGTGCGGCGCCGGCTGGTCGGAGGAGTGGGCCGGAACCGCGCCGGGCCGGGAGGCCGGGGTGCCGGTGGACGTCGTGCTGACGCCGTCCGAGCGCCGGGTCGCGGACCTCGTCGGGCACGGTCTGACGAACCAGGAGATCGCGGCCGAATTGCGGGTGAGCGCGCGGGCCGTGGAGAAACATTTGACGAATTCCTATCGCAAGCTCGGTATTTCCGGCCGCCGGGAACTTGTGACGGTTCTGTGCGAGGCCGAACCCGTTGTTCGTGTTTGATCCCGGCGGTCGTGCCGGAAAACCCGTTCGACCTGCCGCCACGGAATCGAACTCATGCTCGCCGAACCGTGACCGAACCCTACCGAACCTGCCCTGACCTGCAAGGATGTGCACCGTACCGAACGACCGGCCGAACCCCCCGACCCCACACCGAACCACCGGCCGTACGCCCACAGAATTGGACCGGACCAGCCCGGGCGCCGTTGACCTGCCGGATCGGCGGTCCCTAGAGTCGAAGCAGAGTTCACCGCGAATCAGGCCGTTCGAGCCGACCCGGCCCGAAAGAAATGGCCGGGATTTCCCGCGGAAATCAGCACCGCACACGCGCCCCGAAGGGATCCGACTGCCGTGGTCATCTCCTCTTCCGCCCTGGCCGATACCGCTCGGACCATCGTGTGCGATCGAGAGCCAGGTCACGACGCGGCGCCGCAAACCCGCACCGTCACCGATCAGGCCGGCCTCAACATGGCCCAGCTCGACCGCACCCTCACCATCCGGCAGGCCAACGAGGCCTTCTTCTGGCAGTTCGGACGCTCCTCGTCCGAGCTCTGCGGCCGGACGTTCAGCGAGCTCGTCCACCCGAGCGTCCAGCAGCCGCTGCTGCGCCAGTTCTCCGGACTCATCGAGGGCCGCCGGGACCGCTTCGCCACCGACGTCATAGCGATAGGCCCGGACGAGGAGACGTTCACCGTCCCGCTCACCGCCGTCATGGTCCGCGGCGGCCTGCCCGACGAGTCGTCGATCATGGTGATGATGCCCAACCGCGACGGCGAGGCGGCCGAGTCCGAGGTCGTCGCCGGCCGCAAGAAGCTGCTCAGCGAGATCGACGCCCGGATCCTGGAGGGCATCGCGGCCGGCGTCTCCACCGTCCCGCTCGCCGCCCGGCTCTACCTCAGCCGCCAGGGCGTCGAGTACCACGTCACCTGCCTGCTGCGGAAGTTGCGCGTGCCGAACCGCGCGGCGCTCGTCTCGCGCGCCTACTCGATGGGCGCCCTCAAGGTCGGCGTCTGGCCGCCGAAGGTCGTGGAGAGCTTCGTGAAGTAGCGGTACCGCAGGAGCACCCCCCCGTCAAGGGCGGGGGCGCGACCCGGCGCAACACGCGCGCCCCCCCCGAGGCCTGCCCCCCCCCGCAGGCCCGCCC
>NZ_JBHWGD010000244.1:0-1569 GCF_042733235.1 Kitasatospora sp. NPDC059722 | reverse complement strand
GTTTTATTTTTCTAGTCTGCTTACCGCCGCCCCCCCCCCGCGTCAGGGGGGGGGCGCAGCCGGGCAGCACCGGCCGCGCCCCGCCGTTCGCGTGCCCTCCCGTCCTGCCGTCCTCCCGTCCTGCCGTCCTCCCGTCCTGCCGTCCTCCCGTCCTGCCGTCCTGTCACCGCGCGCCTCGACGGCCGCTCAAGGCCCGCTCGAAGCCGGGTGGAGAGTAGTAGTCGCGCCGCTACGCACCGTGTTCTGATCGAGTGCGGGCCCCGGGAGCCCGGAGTGCGGGCCCCGGAGACGGGTCTAGACGCGTGGACATGCACCTGAGCCTGGTGGCCATGGTTCGTCGTCCCGGAGTGGATTTGACTGGATGCCATGACGACGAACTCGCAGAACGCAGGCAACCGCAACAGCATCCAGACCGCCGAGGGCGCGCAGACCGCCCGGGCCGCCCAGGACGACCGCTCGACGGTCCTGGTGGTCGGCGGCACCGGCAAGACCGGTCGGCGCGTCGCGGACCGGCTGGCCGCCCGCGGCCGGACCGTCCGGATCGGCTCGCGCGCCGCCGACGTGCCGTTCGACTGGAACGACGAGACGACGTGGGAAGCGGCGCTGGAGGGCGTCGGCGCGGCCTACCTCACCTACTACCCGGACCTCGCCTTCCCGGGCGCGGTCGAGTCGGTGGGCGCCTTCGCCCGGCTCGCGGCCCGCCGGGGCGTGGCGAAGCTGGTGCTCCTGTCGGGCCGCGGCGAGGAGGCGGCCGAGGCGGGGGAGAAGGCCGTGATGGAGGCCGGCGCCCGCTGGACGGTGGTGCGCTGCGCGTGGTTCGACCAGAACTTCAGCGAGAGCTTCTTCCTCGACCCGGTGCGCGCCGGTGAGCTGGCGCTGCCGGTGGGCGACGCGGTCGAGCCGTTCGTGGACGCGGACGACATCGCGGACGTGGTGGTCGCGGCGCTCACCGAGGACGGGCACGACGGCGAGGTGTACGAGCTGACGGGCCCCCGGCTGCTCTCGTACGCGGACGTGGCGGCGGAGCTGTCGCGGGCGACCGGCCGGGAGGTGCGGTTCGTGCCGGTGTCGGTCGAGGAGTACCGGGCGGTCCTGGCGCGGGAGGGCCTGCCGGGGGACTTCGCGGAGCTGTTCTCGATGATCCTGGACGGCCGCAACGCCCACACCGCGGACGGGGTGCGCCGGGCGCTGGGCCGGGAGCCGAGGGACTTCGCCGACTTCGCCCGCGAGGCGGCGGCGGCCGGCGTGTGGGAGGTCTGAATGGGAGCCCCGAGCCCGCGCACCGGGGTGCCGGCGGCCCGCCACTCCTCCCGCCGCCCCCCGAACTGCTTTCCGTAGCACCGCCCGTGAGAGTCCCCGCGCCCGCGGGGACCGGGTGAACCCGAAGGAAGCCCCTGATGCGCTCCGACCAGACCGCACCACCCTCCACCTTCCACGCCGCCTACGGCGCCCCCGCCGCCCCCGTCGCCGCCCGGGGCAAGGCCGCCGGGCCCGTGCTGGTGGCGGCGACCATCGCGATGGGCCTGATGGCGGGCCTGTTCTTCGCCTTCGACGTCTCGGTGATGCCGG
>NZ_JBHWGD010000243.1:0-3257 GCF_042733235.1 Kitasatospora sp. NPDC059722 | reverse complement strand
ACCGCACTCGCCACCACCCACACCCACGGCCACACCCCCACCCCACCCACCACCACCCACACCCACCCCAACCTCCCCACCTACCCCTTCCAACGCGAGCAGTTCTGGCTCCTGCCGACCGCCCCGCCGGCCGGTCCCGAGGGCCTCGGGCTCGGCGCCACCGACCACCCGCTGCTCGGCGCGACCGTCGAACTCGCCTCCGACGGCGGCCTGCTGTTCACCGGCCGGCTGTCGCTCGACACCCACCCCTGGCTCGCCGACCACGAGATCCTCGGCCGCCCGATCCTGCCCGGCACCGCGTTCGTCGACCTCGCCCTGGCGGCGGGCGAGCGTTCGGGCACCCCCCGACTGGACGAGCTGACCCTGGAGGCGCCGCTCGCCCTGCCCACCACCGGCCCGCTGGTGCTCCAGCTGACCGTCGGCGCGGCCGACCCGGACAGCGGAGCCCGCACGCTCGCCGTCCACTCGCGCCCCGGCGACGCCGACGAGTGGACCCGGCACGCGGTGGGGCTGCTGACCCCGGCCGGGCGGCCGGCCGCCGCCGCGCCGACGACCTGGCCGCCGGCCGGCGCCGATGCCCTCGACACCGTGACGCTGTACGGGCGCCTGGCCGAACTCGGCTACGCGTACGGACCGGCGTTCCGGGCCGTACGGGCGGCCTGGCGGCGCGGTGACGAGCTCTTCGCCGAACTCTCGCTGCCCGAGGACGTACGGGGCGACGCGGGCGGCTTCCCCCTGCACCCGGCCCTCCTGGACGCCGCACTGCACCCGCTGGTGGCCGGCGAGGCGGAGGACGCCGACGGACTGCCGCTGCCCTTCTCGTGGTCCGGCGTGGAACTGCACGCGGCAGGTGCCGCCGAGCTGCGGGTCGTCTGGTCCGGCCGGTCGCTCAGCGCCGCCGATCCGGCCGGGCAGCCGGTCCTGACCGTCGAGGAGCTCGCCCTGCTCCCCGTCCGGCGCGAGCAGTTGGACGAGCCCGACGGCCGGACGCGGGACCTCCACCGGATCGACTGGCGGCCCACGGCGACGCCGGGCCCGTCGGGGCGGCCGTCGGTGACCCTCGTCGACGGACCCCGCGAACTCCGGGACCTCGGCGCGCTCCGCGGGACCGACGGGGACGACGGGACCGCCCCGGTGCCCGACGTGGTCGCGGCGACCGTGCCGAGCGGCCGGCCCGCCGTGGCCCACGCACTGGACCTGGCGCACGCCTGGCTGGCCGACGACCGGTTCGCCGGCTCCCGGCTCCTCCTGCTCACCCGGGGCGCCGTCGCCGCCACCGCGACGGACGACGTTCCCGACCCCTGGTCCGCCGCCGCCTGGGGCCTCCTCCGCTCGGCCCAGACCGAACACCCCGACCGCTTCGCCGTCATCGACCTGGACGACGCCGCCGCCGACCTGGGCGCCGCCGACCTTCCCGCCCTCGCGGCCGCCTCGATCCAGCCCCAACTGGCCCTGCGCGACGGGACGTTGTTCGCACCCCTCCTCACCCGCGCCGACATCGCACCGGGCGACGCCGCACCCGCCGGGCTCGCCGAACGCACCGTGCTGGTCACCGGCGGAACCGGCGCCCTGGGCCGTGTGCTCGTCCGTCACCTCGTGCGGCAGCACGGGGCACGGCACCTGCTGCTCCTCAGCCGCCGCGGCGAACGGGCGCCCGGCGCCCAGGACCTCCTCCGCGAACTGGCCGGATCCGGCGCGGAGGTGCGCTTCGCGGCGTGCGACGCGGCCGACCGGGACGCCCTGGCCGACGTCCTGGACACGATCCCGGCGGACCGCCCGCTGGGCGCGGTCTTCCACCTCGCCGGAGCGCTCGACGACGGCGTGCTGACCGACCTCACCCCGCAGCGGCTGGACACCGTCCTGCGCCCCAAGGCCGACGCCGCGTTCAACCTGCACGAGCTCACCACGACCGCGGACCTCTCCGCCTTCGTGCTCTTCTCCTCCGTCACCGGGGTCACCGGTACCGCGGGCCAGGCCAACTACGCCGCCGCCAACGCCTACCTGGACGCCCTCGCCGAGCACCGCCACGCCCACGGCCTGCCCGCCACCTCGCTCGCCTGGGGCCTGTGGGAGGAACAGGACGGGATGGCCGGCGCCCTCGGCACGGCCGGCCTGCTGCGCTGGGCACGTTCGGGACTCCCCGCGCTCACCACCGAGCACGGCCTCGCGCTCCTGGACGCGGCCCTGCGCTCACCCGCCGCGGCACTCGTCCCGGTCCGGCTCGACCTCACCGCGCTGCGCGCCAGGTCCACGGCCGGCCCGCTGCCGGCTCCGCTGCGCGGCCTGGTGCGGCCTCCGCGCCGACGGGCCGGTGCCGGCGCCTCCGCCACCGCCACCGCCGGCTCCACCGGCTCCTGGGCGGAGCGCACCGCCTCCCTGCCCACGCCGGAACGGGCGGACGCCGTGGGCGAGTTGGTTCGGACGACGGTCGCCACCGTGCTGGGTCACGCCTCTCCGGCGACCATCGACGCCGACCGTGCCTTCAAGGACCTCGGCTTCGACTCCCTCACCGGCGTGGACCTGCGCAACCGGCTGGCCACCACCACCGGCCTGCGGCTGTCCACGACCCTGGTCTTCGACCACCCGACGCCGGCCGCGCTCGTCGCCCACGTGCTCTCGCTGCTGCCCGGCGGTCTCGCGGACCGCGCCGCCCCGGCCCCGCAGGCACGCACCGTGGTCGACGACGACCCGATCGCGATCGTCGGCATGGCCTGCCGCTACCCGGGCGGCGTCGCCTCCCCCGAGGACCTCTGGCGGCTCGTCGCCTCCGGCACCGACGCCATCGGCGACTTCCCCACCAACCGCGGCTGGGACCTCTCCGGCCTGTACGACCCCGACCCGGACCACCCCGGCACGTCCTACACCCACAAGGGCGGATTCCTGTACGGAGCCGACGAGTTCGACGCCGAGTTCTTCGGGATCAGCCCGCGCGAGGCGACCAGCATGGACCCGCAGCAGCGGCTGCTGCTGGAAACGGCCTGGGAGACCTTCGAGCAGGCCGGGATCGAACCGGGCACCGTCCGGGGCAGCCGATCCGGGGTCTTCGTCGGCGTCATGTACAACGACTACGGCTCGCGACTGCCCAAGGCCCCGGCCGAGTTGGAGGGCTACCTGCTCACCGGCAACACCTCCAGCGTCGTGTCGGGCCGCCTCGCCTACACGTTCGGGCTGGAGGGCCCGGCGGTCACCGTCGACACCGCGTGCTCCTCCTCGCTCGTCGCCCTGCACCTCGCCGCCCAGTCCCTGCGGCAGGGCGA
>NZ_JBHWGD010000242.1:0-3284 GCF_042733235.1 Kitasatospora sp. NPDC059722 | reverse complement strand
GTGGGGGGGGGGGGCCGGCCGCGTGGGTGACCTCCCACACGGGGCGGGGGGGGGGGCGGGGGCCCCCCACGGGCGCCCGGCCCCCCGGCTCAGGAGACGGGGGCCGGTTCACGGGGCGGGGTCCAGCGGAGGTGGACGGCGCGGTCGGGGTCCTCGGCGCGCAGCAGGGTGAGGCGGGGGCGGATGGCGTCGGTGCGGGAGGTGGGGGGTTTGCGGCTGCCGGCGCGGTAGGGGAGGGGCCAGTCGGCGGCCGGGCCGCGGTAGTCCTGTTCGGCGGCGGCGTGCAGCGTCCACTGCGGGTCGTAGAGGTGGGTGCGGCCGATGGCGCAGAGGTCGGCGCGGCCGGCCATGAGGATGGAGTTGACGTCGTCGTAGGAGGCGATGGCGCCGACGGCGATGACGGCGGTGCCGGTGACGGCGGCGACCTCGTGGCGGATCCGGTCGGCGTAGGGGGTCTGATAGGAGCGGCCGTAGGCGGGGCGTTCGTGCTTGGTGACCTGGCCGGTGGAGACGTCGAGGCCGTCGGCGCCGTGGGCGATGAAGGCGCGGGCGATCTCGACGGCGTCGTGTTCGGTGTTGCCGTCGGGGGCCCAGTCGGTGGCGGAGATGCGCACGATCACCGGGCGGTCGGCGGGCCAGGTCGCGCGGACGGCGTCGAAGACCTCCAGGGGGTAGCGCAGGCGGTTCTCCAGCGGGCCGCCGTACTCGTCGGTGCGGTGGTTGGCCAGCGGGGAGAGGAAGGACGAGAGCAGGTAGCCGTGGGCGCAGTGGAGTTCGAGGAGGTCGAAGCCGGCTTCCGCGCCGCGCCGGGCGGCGGCGACGAACTCGGCGGTGATCCGGTCGAGTTCGGCGCGGGTGAGCTCGCGGGGTGTCGCGGAGGCGGGGCCGTAGGGGACTTCGGACGGTCCGACGACGTCCCAGTTGCCCTGCTCCAGCGGTTCGTCCATGCCCTCCCACATGAGCCGGGTCGAGCCCTTGCGGCCGGAGTGGCCGAGCTGGAGGCCCATCCGGGCGGTCGAGTTGGCGTGCGCGAAGGAGACGATGCGCTGCCACGCGTCGCGCTGCCCGTCGTTCCACAGGCCGGTGCAGCCGGGGGTGATGCGGCCCTCGGGGGAGACGCAGACCATCTCGGTCATGACCAGGCCGGCACCGCCCATCGCCTTCGAGCCGAGGTGGACGAGGTGGAAGTCGCCGGGGAGGCCGTCGACGGCGGAGTACATGTCCATGGGGGAGACGATGACGCGGTTCTTGAGCTCCAGCGGCCCGAGTCGGAAGGGCTGGAACATCGCCGGGACGACGCTGTCGGCGCCCTGCGCCTTCGCGAAGGCCTCGTCGACGCGGTCGGCGAAGTGCGGGTCGCGGGTACGGAGGTTGTCGTAGGTGATGCGGCGGGAGCGGGTGAGCAGGTTGAAGCAGAACTGCACGGGCTCCTGGCCGGTGTACATGCCGATGTTCTCGAACCACTCCAGGGAGGCCTGCGCGGCGCGCTGGGTGGACTCGACGACCGGGCGGCGCTCGGCCTCGTAGGCCGTCAACGCCTCGTCCAGCGTGGGGTGTTCGTGCAGGCAGGCGGCGAGGGCGAGGGCGTCCTCCATGGCGAGCTTGGTGCCCGAGCCGATCGAGAAGTGCGCGGTGTGCGCGGCGTCGCCGAGCAGGACGAGCCCGCCGTCGTGCCAGCGCTCGTTGCGCACGGTGGTGAAGTTGAGCCAGCGCGAGTTGTTGGCGAACAGCCGGTGTCCGTCGAGCTCGTCGGCGAACAGGGCGCGGATCCGCTCCACGGCGGGCTCGTCGGAGGCGCCGGGCGGGAGGTCGGGGCCGGTGTCGAAGCCGGCCCGGCGCCACACGTCCTCGTGCATCTCGACGATGAAGGTGGAGCCGGTGGCGGAGTAGGGGTAGCCGTGGACCTGCATGGTCCCCCACTCGGTCTGCTTGATGAGGAACTGGAAGGCTTCGAAGACCAGGTCGGTGCCGAGCCACATGTACTTGTTGCGGCGGGTGTCGAGCGTGGGCCCGAACGCTTCCGGACTCGCCTGCCGGACGGCCGAGTTGACGCCGTCGGCGGCCACGACCAGGTCGTGCCCGGCGCGCAGCGCGGCGGTGTCCGGCGCGGGCGTGCCGAAGCGCAGGTCGACGCCGAGGCCGCGGCAGCGCTCCTGGAGCAGGTGCAGCAGCTCGCGGCGGCTCATGGCGGCGAAGCCCTGGCCTCCGACGGTGTGGGTGCGGCCGCCGACGTGGATGTCGATGTCCGTCCAGCGGGCGAAGCGGTCGGCCATGGCGGCGGCGAACTCGGCGTCCGCGTTCTCGATGCCGCCGAGCGTCTCGTCGGAGAAGACCACGCCGAAGCCGAAGGTGACGTCGGGCGCGTTGCGCTCCCACACGGTGACCTCGTGGGCGGGGTCGAGCTGCTTCATGAGCGCGGCGAGGTACAGGCCGCCGGGGCCGCCGCCGACGATCGCGATCTTCACTGGGTTCCTTTCTCGGCAGGGGCCTGGCCGCCGCTGCGCTCGCCGTCCGCGACGAGCCGGCGCAGCACGAAGCGCTGGAGCTTGCCGCTGGTGTTGCGGGGCAGGGCGTCGCAGAACCGCACGTCGCGCGGGTACTTGTAGGGGGCCAGGACCTGTTTGACGTGGTCCTGGATCTCCCTGGCCTTGGCGGCGGCCGCCTCGCCGTCCGGGACGCCGTCGCGCAGGACGACGAACGCGCAGACGACGGAGCCGCGTTCGGGGTCGGGCTTGGCGACGACGCCGGACTCGACGACGTCCGGGTGGGTGTCGATGGCGGCCTCGACCTCGGGGCCGCCGATGTTGTAGCCCGAGGAGACGATCATGGCGTCGCTGCGGGCCTGGTAGTAGAAGTAGCCGTCGGCGTCGCGGTGGAAGAGGTCGCCGGTGACGTTCCAGCCGTCCACGACGTACTCGTCCTGGCGCGGGTCGTCCAGGTAGCGGCAGCCGACCGGGCCGATGACGGCGAGCCGGCCGGGCTCGCCGGGGCCGAGCTCGTGGCCGTCGAGGTCGAGGATGGTGGCCCGGTAGCCGGGCAGCGGGCGGCCGGTGGCGCCGGGGCGGATGTCGTCGCCGACGGCGGAGATGAAGATGTGCAGCAGCTCGGTGGCGCCGATGCCGTTGATGATGCGCAGCCCGGTCGCCTCGAACCAGGCCTGCCAGGTCGCCGCGGGCAGGTTCTCCCCGGCCGACACACAGCGGCGCAGCGCCGACAGGTCGTGGCCGTCCAGCTGGCCGAGCATCGTGCGGTAGGCGGTCGGCGCGGTGAACAGGACCGAGACC
>NZ_JBHWGD010000241.1:0-3287 GCF_042733235.1 Kitasatospora sp. NPDC059722 | reverse complement strand
CTGGCGACGGCGGCCGAAGGCCGGCGGTGGGTGGGTGAGTTCGTGTCGATCGCTGCGGTCAATAGCCCGCGCTCGATCGTCGTCTCTGGTTCCGAGTCGGCCGTGTCGGAGATCGAGGCGCACTTCGCCGACCGCAAGACGGCGCGGCTGCGCGTCTCGCACGCGTTCCACTCGCCGCTGATGGACCCGATGCTGGCGGACTTCCGTACGGTCCTCAACGGGCTGACGTACAACGCGCCGTCGATCCCGGTGGTCTCGAACCTGACCGGCGCCCTCGGCCTCGGAGAGGACTTCACCACCCCCGAGTACTGGGTGCGTCACGTCCGCGAGGCCGTCCGTTTCGCCGACGGCGTCCGTACGTTGGAGGCCGCGGGCGTCACGCGCTTCCTGGAGCTCGGCCCCGACGGCGTCCTCACCGCACTCGCGGCCTCCTCGCTCTCCGACGACGCCGTGCTGGCCTCCGCCCTCCGCAAGGACCAGGCCGAGGACACGACCGTCCTCACCGCCCTCGCACGCCTGCACGTCACCGGCGCGCACGTCGACTGGGCCGCGCTCTTCGCCGGCACCGGTGCCCGGGCCGTGAACGTGCCCACGTACGCGTTCCAGCACCGGCACTACTGGCCGGCGGTCACCCTCGCGCGCGGCGGCGACGTCCGGCTCGCGGGACTCGGTGCCGCCGAGCACCCGCTGCTGCGTGCGGCCGTCGAGCTCGTCAACACGGACGGCTACCTGTTCACCGGCCGGCTGTCGGCCCGGTCGCACGGGTGGCTCGCGGACCACGTCGTCATGCGTTCCGTCCTGGTGCCGGGCACGGCGCTGGTCGAACTGGCCGTGCGGGCGGGCGACGAGGTCGGCTGCGACCTGGTCGAGGAACTGACCATGGCCGCGCCGCTGGTCCTGCCCGAGGACGGCTCCGTCCGGATCCAGGTGCGCCTGGCCGAGCCGGACGACTCCGGGCGCCGCGCGGTCGGCATCCACTCCACGGCGGACACCGGCCCGGAGCCGGTCTGGACGCTGCACGCGAGCGGTGTGCTGGGCTCGGGCGCGGTGCCGGTGGCGTTCGACGCGTCGGTGTGGCCGCCGGCCGGTGCCGAGGCGGTCGACGCGGCCGGACTGTACGAGGGCCTCGCCGAGGCCGGGTTCGAGTACGGCGCCGCGTTCCGGGGCCTCCGGGCCGCCTGGCGGCGCGGGGACGAGCTCTTCGCGGAGGTCGCCCTGCCCGAGGGCACCGACGGCAGCGGCTTCGGCCTGCACCCCGCCCTGTTCGACGCCTGCCTCCACGGCTTCGCCCTGGCGGGGGCCGGCGAGGGCGGCGGCGTGCCGTTCGTGTGGGAGGACGTGGCGCTGCACGCGACCGGTGCTTCGGCGGTGCGGGTGCGGCTGACGCGGTCGGCCTCCGGTGCCCTGGCGCTCGCCGTGGCCGACGCCGACGGCAGGCCGGTGGCCTCGGTCGGCGCGCTGACGGTGCGCCCGATCGCCGCCGAGCAGCTCGCGGCCGGGACGCGGGTCGGCCGGGACTCGCTGTTCCGGGTGGACTGGGTGCCGGTGAAGGCGGCCGCTGCTCCGGCGTTCGTGGCGGTCGGGTCGCTGGCGGAGGTGCCGGAGGATGTGCCGCCGGTGGTCGTGATCGAGGCGGCTGCTGGTGAGGTGCACGCGCGGACGGCGCGGGTGCTGGAGCTGGTGCAGGGCTGGCTGGTGGAGGAGCGTTTCGCGGGTTCGCGTCTGGTGTTCGTGACGCGCGGTGTGGTGGCGGGCGAGGACCTGCCGGGCGCAGCGGTGTGGGGTCTGGTGCGGTCGGCGGTGTCGGAGGAGTCGGGCCGGTTCGGTCTGATGGATCTGGCGGGGGACGAGGTCCTTCTGCCGGAGGCTCTGGGCGTGGACGAGCCGCAGCTGCTGGTCCGCGACGGTGAAGTCCTGGCTGCCCGCCTGGTGCGTACGGAAGCAGCGGCCGAAACGGCGGTGGCGTGGCCGAGTGGGGGCACGGTCCTGATCACCGGTGGTACCGGTGGCCTCGGGAAGCTTATGGCCCGGCACTTGGCGGCCGAGCACGGCGTGCGTGACCTGCTGTTGGTGAGCCGCCGGGGCGTGGAGGCCGAGGGCGTCGAGGAGTTGCTGGCGGAGCTGGGTGCAGGGGCGAGGGTCGAGGCTTGTGACGTGGCCGACGAGGCCGCTGTCGTGGACCTGTTCGCCCGGCACGACATCCGTGCGGTCGTTCACACTGCCGGTGTGCTCGATGATGGCGTGATCGGCTCGCTCACCCCCTCGCGGCTCTCGGCCGTCCTGCGCCCGAAGGCGGACGCGGCGTGGAACCTCCACCGGGCCGCCGGGAACGTCGAAGCGTTCGTCCTGTTCTCGTCGATGGCCGGTACGTTCGGCAATGCGGGCCAGGCCGCCTACGCGGCGGGCAACGCCTACCTGGACGCCCTGGCGGTCCACCGCCGCGCCCTCGGCCTGCCCGCCGTCTCGCTCGCCTGGGGCCCGTGGTCGGACGTGGCCGGCATGACCGGCACGCTCACCGACGCCGAGCGGGAGCGGATGACCCGCGCCGGCGTGCCGCCGCTCGACCCGGAGCACGGGCTGGCGCTGTTCGACGCGGTCGCCACCGGCGCCGAGCCGGCCGTCCTGCCCGTCCGGCTCGACCTGCCCGCCCTGCGGGACCGGGGCGACGTCCCCACCCTCCTGCGCGGCCTGGTCCGGGCCCCGGCGCGCCGGGCGGCCACGGCCCCTGCCGCGGTCGACCTGACCCGGCGGCTGTCGGGCCTGGGCGGCGACGCGCGGCGCGAGGCCGTCCTGGAACTGGTGCGCGACCAGATCGCGCTCGTGCTCGGCCACGAGGGCCGGTCGACGGTGGATCCGTCGCGGGCCTTCCAGGACCTCGGCTTCGACTCGCTGACGGCGGTCGAACTGCGCAACCGGCTGCGGACCGTGACCGGTCTCCAGCTGCCGGCCACCGTCGTGTTCGACTACCCGACCGCCCACGCGATCGCCGGCTTCCTGCTGGAGGGCCTGTTCGGCGCCTCGGAGGCGGCGGAACCGCTGCCGGTGGCCGTGCCCGTCCCGTCCGACGATCCGATCGTGCTCGTCGGGATGGCCTGCCGCTATCCGGGCGGCGTGGCGTCGCCGGAGGACCTGTGGCGGCTGGTGGCCGACGGCGTGGACGCGGTGTCGGAGTTCCCGGCCGACCGCGGCTGGGACGTCGAGACGCTGTACGACCCGGACCCGGACCACAGCGGCACGTCCTACACCCGGACGGGCGGGTTCCTGCGGGAGGCGGCGGCGTTCGACGC
>NZ_JBHWGD010000240.1:0-3452 GCF_042733235.1 Kitasatospora sp. NPDC059722 | reverse complement strand
TCCTCGCGCAAGGCCAACCGCCCCGGCGCCACCAAATTCCCCCAAAAACACCCCCCTCGCCCCCCACCCCCCCCACAGACCCCGCCCCCAACCCGGGCGCCCCCACACCCCGCCCCCCCCGCGACCCGGCCGCCCGACCGGCCGCGCCCGCCGGTGCCGCAGTACCGCCGCGCGAGGGTGGGCGTCGACGGCGCCGCCTTCGCGGAGTGCCTCACGGAGGTCTCGGCCCGCTACGGGATCGAGCCGCGGACGGCGGCCGTCGCCGCGGTCGCCGCCGCGCTGGCCGCCCGCCACCGGCGCGGGCGCACGGTGCTCGCGGTCGGGACGGACCTCGGACCGGTCCGGCTCGTCGACGTCGGGGTCGAGCTGGGCGGGCGAACCGCAGCGGCGGTGGCCCTCGGCCGGCTGGAGGCCGAGCTCGAAGCCGGGCTGGACGCCGGACTCGAAGCGGAGTCGGGTCCGGAGTCCGCCGAACGCTCCGGCGTCGCCGTGCTGTTCGGGCGCCCGGCCGAGCAGTGGCGCGGCCTCGGACCCCGGCTCGCCGACCGGGACCTCGTCCTCAGCATCGACCCGGACCGCAAGGAGACCGGCTGCGAGTTCGACCGCGACCTCTACGACCCCGCCGGTGTGACGGCCTTCTGCGCGGACGTCCGCCAGGTGCTGGCCGCACTCCTGGACTCGCCGGACCTGCCCGTGCTCGACGTCGAGGAGAGCCCCGGCCCGGAAACGGCCAACGCCACGGCCCCGGACGCTCCCGCGCTGAGCTCCACCGAAGCCCTCCTGGCGGGCATCTGGGCCGAGGTGCTGGACGTCTCCCCCGCCGAGATCGAGGCCGGCTCCGACTTCTTCGCCCTCGGCGGGCACTCGCTGCTCGCCGCCCGGGTCGCCATGCGGGCGGGCACCGTCTTCGGCGCCGAGGTCACCGTCGAGGACCTCTTCCACCACCCGACGCTGTCCGGCCTCGCCGCCCTGATCGGCCGGGCCGCGCCGACCACGGTGGCGCCGATCCCGGCGGCACCGGCCGGCGGCGCCCACCCGCTCAGCTCCGCGCAGACCGGCATCTGGCTCGCCGAACAGCTCGACCCGGGCGCGGCGCAGTACAACTTCCCGCTGTACTGGCGGCTGCGCGGCACGGTCGACCCGGCGGCGCTGCGGCGGGCCCTGGACGGGCTGGTGCGGCGTCACGAGGCGCTGCGGCTGCGGATCACGGAGTCGGACGCCGGCCCGGTCCAGGGCGTCTCCCCCGTCCCGGCGGTCCCCTTCGAGACCGTAGACCTGCCCGGACACGACGACGCGGCCCTCGCCGCGCTCGTCCGGCGCACCGTCGACGCGCCCTTCGACCTGGCCGAGAACGCGCTGCGCGCACTGCTCGTCCGCCTCGCGGACGACGACTGGGCCCTCGTCCTCGTCGTCCACCACATCGTCTGCGACCAGTGGTCCCTCGCCCACCTCGTCGACGAGCTCGGCACCCTGTACGCCGGCCGCGTGGGCGTGCCGCAGGACGGACCGCGCACCGGCTACCTGGACTACGCGTCCTGGCACCGGGACGTGCTGGCCGAGCGGCTGCCCGCGCTGCGGGAGCACTGGCGCGAGGACGTCGTCACCGCCCCCGAGGTGGACCTGACGGCCCTGCACCGCGCCGACGCCGGCCCCGGCCTGCGGGCCGGCTGCCACCGCTTCGAGATACCCGCCGGGCTCCTCGGCGAGGTCGAGGCCCTCGGCCGGCGCAGCGGCGCGACCCCGTTCATGGTGCTCTACGCCGCGTTCCTCGGGCTCCTCCACCGCTACTCCGGCCAGGACGACCTGACCGTCGGCACCTCCGTCGCCGGCCGCGGCCACCCCCAGCTGGAGACGGTGGTCGGCTCGTTCGTCAACCTCGTGCAGCTGCGCACCCGGCTCGCCCCCGGCGTCCCGTTCCGCGAGCTCCTGGACCGCGCCCGGACCACCGTCATCGACGCCTACGCGCACCAGGACTACCCGCTGGAGGCGGCCCTGCGGGAGCGGCGGGCCCACGGCGCCCCGGGCACGCCGCCGACCTCCGTCATCTTCGAGCTGCTCAACGTCGACCCGGTGCGGCTGACGCTCCCGGGCGCCGAGGCCGAGGAGGTGCCCGTCCGGGTCGGCTCGGCGAAGTTCGGCCTGATGGTGACGCTGGAGGCCACCGCGTCGGGGACCATCGGCAACGTCGAGTACCGGGCCGACCGCTACGACGCGGCGCGCATCGCCCGGTTCATCGAGCACTACCTGTCGCTCCTCGCGGCCGTGGTGCGGGACCCGGAGCTGCGGGCCGACCAGTGGCTGCCCGCCGGGGAACCGGCCGATCCGAGCCCGGCCGCCCAGGCGGTGGCGGTCGCAGCCGACCAGGAACAGGACGGCGGCGCCACTCCGGCCTCCCGCCAGCGCGACGCCCTCGAAACCGTCCTGGCCGGCATCTGGGCCGACGAGCTCGGCGTCGCCACCGTCGGCGCCGACGAGGACTTCTTCGCGCTCGGCGGCTACTCGCTGACCGCCACGAGGATCGTGGCCCGGCTGCGCCGAGAACTGTCCGTCACGGTGCCGCTGCGCGTCCTGCTCGTCGACGGGACGGTCGCCTCGCTCGCGGCCTACGTCGAGGCCCACGAGCCCGACCTCCCCGGCCTGCAGCGGACCGTCCGGGTCATCCGGCTCGCGCGGGCGGACACCCACCGGCAGCGGCAGACCGCCGACCAGGAAGGGATGTGACCACCATGACCCGCCTTCTGTCCCCCACGCAGCACGGCATCTGGCTCGCCGAGCAGGTCAACCCGGGGCAGCCGGTCTACAACGTGCCGGCCGCGCTGCGCCTGCGGGGCGAGCTGTGCCCGGACGGCCTGCGGCACGCGGTCGAGGCGCTCGTCCGGCGCCACCGCGCGCTGCGGACGCGGTTCGTGTCCGTCGCCGGGCTCCCCCGCCGGACCGTCCTCGACCACGCCGACGTCCCGGTCCGGGTGCTGCGGCTGCCCGACGAGGCGGCGGCCCGGCAAGCCATGGACGAGGAGATCGCGCGGCCCTTCACCGTCGCCACCGACCCCCTGCTGCGGGTGTCCGTCATCCGCTACGCCGAGGACGAGTGCTTCCTGCTGCTGGTGTCCCACCACCTCGTGAGCGACGGCTGGTCGGTGGACGTCCTGCTGGAGGAGCTCGCCGCCCACTACCGGGCCGACGGGGACCCCGTCTCCGTGGATGTCCCGGCGGACGCACCGGCTGAGCCCGAGCTCCCGCCGCTGGACGCCGCCACCGCCGAGGAGAACCTCGCCTTCTGGGAGCGGACGCTGCGCGACGCCCCCGCGGCGACCGAGCCGCTCGGCTCCGGCCGCCGGCCGGCCGGCCGCACCAACCGCGGCATGACGTCCCGGTTCACCCTGCCCGACGAACTCTGCGCCACGATCCGCGAGTTCGGCCGGACCCGCCGGGTGAGCCCCGCCGTGACGCTC
>NZ_JBHWGD010000239.1:0-3482 GCF_042733235.1 Kitasatospora sp. NPDC059722 | reverse complement strand
CCTCCGGCCCCCCCCCCGCGCGCGGCGGTCCCCGCCGCCCCCGCCCCCCCCGCCGGCCCGGCCGGCGCACCGCCGACCCGGGTGGTCCCGGCGGTCGCCGCGGTCTCCTCCGTGCCCGAGCCGCCCGCGTGGGCCGCGCCGGTCGTCCACCCGCCGCCGCGCGGCGGAGAGGAGCGGTACGCCCCATGAACACCGTCAGCCAGGTCTTCGCCATGCTCGCCGCCGCCGTCCACATCATCGCGTGGCCGCTGGAGAGCTTCCTGTACGGGCACCCGCGCGTGCGCTTCCTGCTCACCGGCAGCACGGCGGACGCCCCGGAGGTGCGGGTGTGGCGCTTCAACGTCGGCTTCTACAACCTGTTCCTCGCGCTGGGCCTGGTCGCGGGGCTGGTCCTGCTGCACACCCGGCACGACACCGCCGGTCGGGCGATGATCACCTACGTCAGCACCTTCATGATCGCCGGCGGGGTCATCCTGTTCGTCTCGGAACCCAAGGTCTGGCGCGGCGCCCTCGCCCAGGCGCTGCCCCCGGTGGTGGTCCTGCTGGCCGAGGCGTTCTGAGGCCCCGATCTGAGGCCCCGACCGGTCACACGCTTCAGCCCTCTTCCGGCACCTCACCCCGGCGTCCGACGCGCGCCGCGAGCAGCGCGCCGAGAGCACCGGCCAGCAGTCCCCAGCCGGCCGCCAGGGGCACGGCCGTCCACAGGTACGGGTGGAGCGTGAGGCTGCCGTTGCCGAGCCCGGCCAGGGGGCCGCCCGCACTGCCGAGGACGGACCCCAGGAGGCCGCCGAGCCCGCTGTCCCCCACGCCGACGCCGAGCACGGACAGCCCGTAGTCGGCGTCCACCCGGGTCCACGCCCCGATCAGGGCGACCGCCACGGCCGTGGCCAGCGCCAGCCGGACGGCGTGCTGCCACAGCGGGACGGTCCTCGGCGAGCGGTAGGCCGCGAGGAAGCCGGCCGCGAGCAGCAGGACGGCGGCGATCGGCAGCAGCCACCAGCTGCGCGCGTCCTGGTCGGCGAGGGTGCCGAGGCTCACCGTCGCCTCGTGGCCCTCCGGTGCGCGCAGCACGTCGGCGAGCGGCTTGGGCACCGGCAGGCCGAGGGCCCCGGAGAGCCGGCCGTGCCACTCGGCGCCGAGCCCGACGCCGAACGCCAGCCACCCGAGGTTCGGCAGGGCGAGCAGCACGACCGCCATCGTCTGCCGCCCGTTGCCGTGCGCGAGCGCCGTCACCACGCCCGCCACCACGCCGATCGCGACGTACCCGAGCAGCACCGTCCAGAGCGCGAACGCGGCCGGGCGCACGGCCTGTTGGTAGGGCAGCAGCGCGCGCGGCAGCGGCGCCCGCCGGGACACCGCGAACGTGCCCGCGAGCACCACGAGCAGCCACGCAAGCCCGATCCCGACGGTGGTCGGCCCGTCCGCGTGGAAGCCCACCTCGGGGGTCAGGCCGAGCGCGTTGCCGATGGCCTGCTCGATGCCGCCGCCGAGCGGGACGGTGAAGGTGTGCGAGGCGCCGAGGGTGAGCAGGACCAGGGCGAGCAGCCAGAGCACCACCGTCCGCACGATCCGGCCGAGCAACTCGTTGCCGCCGGTCACCGCGCGGAAGCGCAGTTGACGCAGGAACACCTCGGCCATCACCACCGCGCCGGCAAGCCCGACGGACAGCGGCATCGCGCTGATCCCGGCGTCCACGGCGGCGAACTGACCGGCCCCGCCGTCCAGTTGGACGGACCCGCCGACGGCCAGCGCCACCGTGGCGGCGAGCACCGACGGGAACCCGCCGCCCGGGAGGTCGTCCGCGCCGGCCAGCCAGAGGCCGAGCGCGGCCACCGCCGCCATCGCGGCGAGCCCGGCCACGACGACGGCGAGCGCGTCCAGCCACCCGCGCACGGCGCCGGGCGCTCCGGCGGGGGCGGTCGCGGCCTGCTGCATGTCGCCTCCTGCTGTTCCTGCGGGTGCCGGACGGGTTCCGGTGTGCCGGACGGGTTCCGGGTCTGCCGGACGGCTTCCAGCCTGGCCGAAGCGGCGTCGGCACGCGCGGCGACGGTGCGCGTGCCCGCTGTTGCGACATCCGGGGCACGGGGGGAGAAATGGAACCCAGCGGCAGAAGCGTTCCCCGCCGGCCCTCTGCGCCGGCCGCCTACGAAACGGAGCCGCCATGAGTTCCCAACCCCCTCCCTCCGGCCCGCCCGTCGGCCCCCCGTCCGGCCCGCTCTCGGGCGGCGGCGCGGCCGGCCCGCCCTCCGTCCCGCCACCGCCCTCCGGGCCGCCGGGACAGTCCGGACCGCCCACCGGCGGCCCAGGGCGCGGGCCTCGCCGTCCGTGGTGGCGCTCCGGACGCGGCATCGCGGTGGGCGCGGGGGTGCTGGCGGCGGCCGTGGTGGCCACCGTGCTGGTCGTGAACAACCAGAGCGGCGGCAGCAAGAACGAGATGGTGCCGACCGCCAACGAGGTCGCGCTGCAGGCGCCGGCCGACTCGGGCCCCGACCCGTTCACCCAATCGGTGGAAACCACCCCGGTGAGCGCCCCGGCCCCCGCCCCGGTGACCTCCCCCGCGCAGCAGCCCGGCCACAGCGCCTCGCCGGCCGCCCTCCACAGCGTGCAGGGGACGTCGAGCGGGGTCTACGGCGGGACGATGTCCAAGCCGAGCTGCGACACCGAGCGACTGATCGCGATGGTCTCGACCGGCGACGTCGGCCGGGCCTGGGCGTCGGCCGCAGGCATCGACCAGGGCGCGATCCCGTCCTACCTGCGCTCGCTCACCTCGGCGTACCTGCGCGTGGACACCCGGGTGACCAACCACAACTACAAGAGCGGCGTGGTGACGGAGTACCAGTCCGCGCTCCAGGCCGGCACCGCCGTCCTGGTGGACGCGCAGGGCGTGCCCCGGGTGCGCTGCTCGTGCGGCAACCCGCTGAAGGCGCCGGTGCTGGTGGCCAACGCCAAGTACATCGGCAGGCCCTGGCAGGGCTTCGAGCCGACCACACTGATCATCGTCGTGCCGGCGCCGCAGCCGGTGACCGAGATCATCCTGGTCAACATCCAGACGGGCGGCTGGTTCTCCCGTGTGACCGGACGGCTCGAAGTGATCGACCGGCCCGTGGGGCCGCCGAGGGAGCCGCTGGTGCCGTGGATCCCGCCGCCCACGCCGTGGCGGCCGGGCACGCCGTCGGGGACAGCCTCGACATCGGCCTCGGGGACCACGACGTCGGGTTCGACGACCTCGGGCTCCACGACCTCGGGTTCGACGACGTCCGGCTCCACGACGTCCGGCTCCACGACGTCGGGTTCGACCACCTCCGGCTCCACGACGTCGGGCTCGACCACCTCCGGGTCCACGACGTCCGGGTCCACGACGTCCGGCTCGACCACGTCGGGCTCCACGACCTCCGGCTCGACCACCTCGTCGGGCGGGCCGTCGTCCTCCTCGGGCAGCCCGCCCGAAACGAAGGCGACGGCGACGGCGACCACCACCTCCC
>NZ_JBHWGD010000238.1:0-3561 GCF_042733235.1 Kitasatospora sp. NPDC059722 | reverse complement strand
GGGAACCCCGCCCCCCCCGGAGCCCCCCCCGCCCCACCCCCCGCGCCCGCGGGGGGGCGCGGGGGCGCCCCCGGGGCGGGGGGGGGCCCGGCCCGGGCGCGCCCGTGGGTCGTGCGGGGTGGGGCGGGGTCGTTCGGGTCAGCAGGGCTCGGCGGTGCGGCCGAACTTGGTGGACCAGATCGCCTTCCACCGGTCCGCGCCCTCGCCGGCGGCGTGCCCCTTGTAGAGGACGAGGTTGCCGTCCTGCTGGACGCGCAGCCAGACGTTCCGGCCGCCGCAGGACGGTCCGGTGCCGGAGTTCCAGGCGGCCCGGCCGTCGGCACCGTAGACGACCAAGTTGCCGTCCTCCTGCATGATCGCGACACCGGGGCGGGTGCCGGCGGTGCCCGAGTTCCAGATCACCTCGGTCGTGGTCGTGCCCTGCTGGCAGTCGGGACCGCCGCAGAACGGGATGTCCGCCTCCCAGTGGGACAGCACGAGGTTGCCGTCGGTCTGGTACTCCAGCTTCCAGCCCTCCTCCGTGGTGTTGATGCCGAACAGGCCGGAGCTGCCGTACTTGATGGACGTGTCGATGTGCTGGCCGGGGCGCAGGCAGCGGCCGCTGTCCAGGTGGTCGACCGTGCCGTCCCAGGTGTCCCTGGGACCGTTCGGCAGGTCCTGGCAGTTGGGGAGCGGGAGGGGCAGGGGCAGCGAGTCGGGGCCGCGGAACCCGCCGCCCGAGCCACCGCCACCGGTCGAGCCCCCGCCGCCGGTGCCGCCACCGCCGCCGGTCGAACCACCGCCAGTGCCACCACCGCCGGTGCTGCCACCTCCCGTGCTGCCACCGCCGCCGTCGAAGGGAAACGTGTCGAGCTTCCACCACTGAGCGGTGGTGTCACGGCACTGCCAAATGGCCAGGTCCTGATCGTTGTTCACAGCAGTGAGGCAACCGCCATCCGTCGCCGAGATGATCCGGTACCAGCCACGCGCACCCTCCTGGAAGCGCCAGAGCTGATTGGCATTGCCCTCCTGCGAACCGATGAGATGGGTGCGGTGAGTACTGGGGTCGTGGTCCATGACCATGCCCCCACCGACCTTGGTCTCGATCAACCACTGGTTGTTCGGCTTCTGCCAGAGCGTCCACTGCTGAGCGAGGGCACCGTTGGCACCAAGCGACTTGATCCGCGTACCCGAGGCATTGGAGCCGCGATCGAGATCGGCAACCATCCAGTTGTTCCCGGACACCAAGGACCCCGTCACACCGTGCCGGGGATCACTGCCCCCCGGAGCCTGCGGAGAACCAGGACTGCCGGCACTGCCACCGGGAACCGCACCACCACCGGTCGAACCCCCGCCGGTACCGCCACCTCCCGTGCCGCCACCGGTCGAACCGCCCGTGCTACCGCCGCCGGAGCCGCTGTCGCCGCCCTGGGTAGGCCCGTTCTGGATGTTGTCGAGTCGCCAGCGCTGCCGGTCCGAGCCGTCGCAGGCCCAGATGCCCAGCTGCTCACCGCTGTTGGCGGCGGTCAGGCAGCCGTTGTCGGTGTCGCTGGTGATCCAGTACCAGCCGCCGCCGGCGTCGCGGAACGCCCAGTGCTGGTTGGCGTTGCCGTCCGAGACCCGGATGAGGTGGGCGCGGTGGCTGCCCGGGTCGTGGTCCATCACCATGCCCTGACCGGCCGCCGTCTTCCCGTCGGTGAGCAGGGTCTCGATGATCCACCGCCCGTCGGCCGTCGGCCAGAATGCCCAGCGCTGGGCGTCGTTGCCGTTGGCGCCGAGCGCCTTGACCGGCGTCCCGGCGGCGGTGTTCGCCCGGTCCAGGTCCGCCACCAGGCCGCCGTTCGCCGAGCGCAGGGTGGCGACCTGCGAGGAGCCGATGCCGGGGCTCACCACCGGCGTGGTGCCCGGCTGCGGGGCTGGCTGCGGGGCCGGCTGCTTCTCCTGCCGGGGCGGGACGGTGCCCAGGCCCCAGCGCTGGGAGTCGCTCTGGTTGCAGTCCCAGAGCTGGAGCGGGGTCTCGTTGACGGCCTTGCCGTCGGTCACGTCCAGGCAGCGACCGGAGGCGGGGTTGACCAGCGAGTAGCCGGGGCCCTGCTGCCAGTTCTGCGCGGGGCTGTCGTTGCAGGTGTACAGGCCGACCCGGGTGCCGCCGACGGTCTTGCCGTCGGCGACGTCCAGGCACTTGCCGAACGCCTTCAGGGTGACCATGCCGCTGCGCGCGGACGGGGTCCACTGCTGGGACGGGCTCGCGTTGCAGTCGTACAGGTCGGTCGGGGTCCGGTCGGCGGTCTTGCCGCCGGCGACGTCCAGGCACTTGCCGGGGAAGGCCGAGTACACGGTGACGGGGGCGGGGCCGTTCCCGCCGCCGTCCGCGACCACGCCGTTCAGTCGCCACTTCTGGCGGTCGGAGCCGTCACAGGGCGCGACGGTCAGCGGCTGGCCCTTGGCGGCGAGGGTGAGGCAACCGCCGCCGTCGCCGTTCGCGATCGTGCTCCGGCCGTCCCCCGCGTCGGCGAACCGCCACAGCAGGTCGTTCCGGCCGTCCGCCACCGGCTGCAGCGCCGTGCGGTGGGTGGCGGTGTCGTGGCCGAGCACCAGCCGCTCCTCCGGCCGGCTCCGGCCGTAGGTGAGCCGCGTCTCGATCAGCCAGTTGCCGTTGCCGCGGTCCCAGAACGCCCAGCGCTGCGAGTCGGTGGTGTTCGGCTGCCAGGCCTGCACGGGGGTGCCGGCGTTCGCCACCCCGTCGCGCACGTCCGGCACGAGTTGCGGGTCGGCCGCGGAGACGACGCGGATCCCCTGCGTCGGATCGGGCTGCTGCCCGCCACCGGAGGGACCGCCCCCCGGCAGGCTCGGCCCGCCGGGCCCGCCGGGGCCCCAGCCGAACGGCGGCAGCAGCGGCAGGAACGGGAAGCCGGGCAGCGTGATCCCGGGCAGCGAGGGCGCCGGCTTGGTCCCGGTCCCGGGGTTGGTCCCGGGGTTGGTCCCACCGTTGTCGCCACCGGGGGTGCCCGGGTCGGGCTTGCCGGGGTCGGGCTTACCCGGGTCAGGCTTACCCGGGTCAGGCTTACCCGGGTCAGGCTTGCCCGGGTCAGGCTTGCCCGGGTCAGGCTTGTGGGGATTCCTGCACGCTCGGGCCGGCGGGTCCGCCGGGAGCGGCTTGTCCGGCAGGTTGGGGAACCCCGAGGCGGCGGGCCACGGAGTCGTCGGCAGGCCCGGCAGGGACGGCCAGGGCACGTTCGGGAAGTTCGGGATCGACGGCCACGACCAGGCGGGGAAGCCGGGCAGCGAGGGCCGGCCGCCCGTGGGCAGGTTCGGCGCGCCCGGCCAGGAGATGGCGGGCAGGTCCGGGTGCCCCGGCCACGGGACGTCCAGCGAACCGGGCACCGACGGCCACTTGACGTCCGGGAAGCCGGGAACGGTCGGCCACTTCAGCTCCGGATGACCGGCGACGCCGGGGGTGGCCGGTACGGGCTGACCGGGGATGATCACCTCGCTGCCGGGGTCGGCGCCAGGGGCGACCGGCAGAGGCAGGATCGGCCACGGCACGTTCTTGGTGCCCGGCATCGTCGGCCAGGCGACTCC